>CAYJDH010000029.1:0-1674 GCA_964368915.1 uncultured Candidatus Saccharibacteria bacterium | reverse complement strand
TTTCAAAGGTGTTTGATAAGGCAAAGGGGTACTCGGATATAAAGGATGCGCTGTACTCATCAATACAAAAAATAAAAGATACAAAGACAGATTTGGAAGAGGCCAAGAATGACCTGCTCGATACAAAGGCAGAGGAGCAAGCGTTGAAACAGCAACAACTTCTTCAGAAACAAGAAATAGTCGAAACCAAAAGTGAAAAGGATACACTATTAAAGAAAACAAAAGGTGAGGAGAAAATATATCAAAACCTAGTAGCGGAAAATCAGAAACGTATAGCCGAGATACGCTCGGCATTGTTCAACCTTAGCGGCTCAAAGAGTATTAATTTCGGTCAAGCCTATGACCTTGCATTACAAGTTCAAAAATTAACAGGAGTACGTGCGGCATTCCTACTCGGCATCATACGTGTGGAGAGTAACCTAGGGCAAAATGTAGGAACAGGTAATTGGAAAACAGACATGCATCCAACACGCGATCAGCCAATATTTGAAACAATGATGGCCGAGCTAGGTCTCGATCCAGACAAGCAACCAGTATCTAAAAAGGCTTGGTATGGTTATGGTGGAGCTATGGGGCCAGCACAATTTATCCCTTCGACTTGGGTGGGGTACAAGAAACGCATCTCAGCGATAACCGGCAACAATCCACCTAGCCCTTGGAATAATCTGGATGCATTTACTGCATCAGGACTACTACTCGCCGACAATGGTGCTACAAAAGGCACGCGTACAGCAGAGCATAGAGCGGCTGTATGTTATCTGGCAGGGTGTGGTAACGCCAGCAAGGCCTCTTATCAATTTTACGGCAATGATGTGATGAAATACGCTGATGAATACGAGGCATCTATCAAGATCTTGCAAAATGGTAAATAATACTGTAATATAGGCACTACTATGAAATCCGATATACATCCAAAATACCACGCCGATGCAGTAATGTCTTGCGTTTGTGGCTCAAAGTTCAGTATTGGCTCTACTCAAGAGAAAATTGAGGTGGAGATCTGTTCACAATGCCATCCTTTTTATACAGGACAAGAGAAAGTCATGGATACTACAGGACGTGTTGATAGATTCAAGAAACGCCAAGAGAAAGCTGCTAAATAGCTAAAAACAAAAACTCGCAAATGCGAGTTTTTGTTATATTTGTTATAGTATAAGAAATATATGAATCTAGAAGATTTTAAAAATAATGTAAAGACCAAATACCTGGCAGATAATTATGAGAAGGCTCTCAATGATTTGAACGATGCTCGTGAGATGATGTCTGACCCAGAAATGATGGAGCTGGCTCGTGAGGATATGGAGAGACTAGAAGTGGAAACAAAAAAGATGTATGAAGAGATGTCTGAGATATTAGAAAAAGACAAAGAGGAAGAGTCAAAACCAAAAGCGTTAATATTGGAAATTCAAGCCGGTGCAGGAGGTGATGAGTCATCGCTATTTGCTGCAGAGCTGGCGGGTGCATATCAGACATATGCTGAGCTGCATCATATTGCTTGGCAGAAGATGGACGACAGTCAGTCTGAGGTTGGTGGGTACAAGTATGTATCTTTTGAGCTGCGTGGTAAAAATGCCTATGACGCATTTAAATTTGAATCAGGGGTACATCGTGTGCAGCGTATACCAGACACTGAGAAAAATGGTCGCGTGCATACATCAACGATCACAGTATCAG
>CAYJDH010000028.1:0-1792 GCA_964368915.1 uncultured Candidatus Saccharibacteria bacterium | reverse complement strand
CACTGTTAGAAGTTAAAAATAGTCCCGCTACTAAAAATAAAGAAACAAAACCTTTGCCAATAACACTTCTACTAAATATATTCATATACCTAATATACTATGCCTATTGCGAAGTGGTGTCAATTTTCCCTTTTAAACCTTGAGGTATTTGCGTACTGCGAGAGCTGACGAGATACATGCAACAGTGATACCGCAGATTAGCAGGATAAAGAATAATATGAAGACATTCTCCTTATAATAAGTGAATATGTTGAACCCTTCGAAAAATGTCACTGTTTTATTTGATATCCATAGTGTAGCCGGGTAACAGAGTGCGACAGTTATAACGCTAGCAATCAGTCCATATATCGCAGACTCTACTATGAATGGGCCACGTATGTAAAAGTTAGATGCACCTACCAACTTCATCACTGATATCTCATCACGGAATGTAAATATGGCGAGGCGTACAGTGTTGTACACGATCATCACTGACATCATCATGAATATAACAGTCAATATGAATCCAATATTAGACAACCAGTTCACAATATTTGTCAGTCTATCTATACTGGTTTTGATATCAGAATAGTTGATACTGTCTACCGAGCTGGATGCTGTGCCGAGGACGTTGCCTCCATTTATCTTTGCTATGATCTCGTCATACATGTCAGTGTCCTTTGCCTTTACAGCCAAGGTGGCCCCAAAAGGGTTAGAATTGAGCTCAGACAGTGCCTCGAGAGTAACCTCGTCATTTGCATGCTTTATCTTAAAATCCTCCAATATTTGGTCTTTTGAGCTATATATTACTTGGTCTACCTCGGGTAGTTTTTGTATTGCGGCACGTACAGATGTGATATCGCTATCCTCCGCATCAGGTTTGAAATATATACTTATGTCCACTTTTGATTTGACCTGGTCTACAGAGTAATTAAAAACTGAGTTAAATAGGAAAAGACTGGCAATCAGACCGAGAGTAATAGTTAAAATAAAAATAGATGACAGAGATACTGTTCTGTTTCTGATGAATCCTGTGAGGCCGGCGGCCAAAATACGTTTGAATAATGTCATAAATTTTAAATAATATATTTGCCAGATTTGTCGTCTCTTGTGATATGACCTTTGTCCACTGTTATCACTCTTTTGCCGAGACTGTCTATCACACCTTTATTGTGTGTTGTCAGTATAACAGTAGTGCCGAGATCGTTTATCTTTTTAAAGATTTGCACTATGTCATAAGTGTTAACAGGATCGAGATTACCAGTTGGCTCGTCCGCAATGATGATGTCAGGGCGATTAACAATAGCGCGAGCTATTGCCACACGCTGTTTCTCTCCACCAGAGAGCTGTGATGGGAAGCTGTGCATTTTACTTTTCAGGTCAACCAGATCTAGAACATGCGGAACGTCTAGCTTGATGTCTCTGTCACTCTTTCCTGCTGCCTCCATAGCAAATGCGATATTCTCATAAGCTGTCTTGTTAGGAAGTAGTCTAAAGTCTTGGAATACTACACCCACTTTGCGGCGATAGTCATTTAGGTCTTTGCCTTGCAATTTGTGTATGTTTGAGCTGTGATAACTTACCTTGCCAGTTGTCGGACTCTCTTCAGCCATCAGTAATTTTATAAGAGTTGTCTTGCCGGCACCAGAGTGACCCACAATACTAACCAGTTCACCTTTTTCTATATTTAGATTAATACCGTCGAGTATCTTTATTCCGTTGTATTCTTTTGATACATTTTCAAAGTAGAGCATCTAATGATTATAGCCTTTCCTCAGCGTCAATGAAAGCTTGTATATCCCCACGCTCCAAA
>CAYJDH010000027.1:0-2214 GCA_964368915.1 uncultured Candidatus Saccharibacteria bacterium | reverse complement strand
CATCTTTTCAGTATATTCCCGAGACAAAAAATATACAAATCAAAAACGGCACCGCAGTGCCGCTCTAGTGTGCAAATGTCAAAACATTTAAGTCTCAACCAGCCCTAATTCTTTTTTGTGTATCTTTTTTTCTAGCTGACGTTCGGTATGATACGCCTCTGCGTATTTCTTAGCGCTTTCGACTATGTCAACATAGTGAGTCTGTCCGAGCATCCAACCCACTGACCCTGATGTGTAGTTGACAACTTTTGCGTCCTTTGTTATCCACTGCACACCATCAACGAGGCCATCCATGTTGCTGTCTACGATCAAGGCAATACCCTCTTCAGATAGAACCTCAATAAAAACAGCGTCATATGTTGTCATTGAGATGCGCGCAACCACACCATCTGCGGGGCTGAATTCAAAAACCAGAAAACGTTTATCTTCTGATATCTTTGTCGGCAATTCGCAGCGATCAACAAACATGCAATCGCTGATCATAGCCAACTTAGCCAGTGACACAGGAAAAGCTTTGAGCTTTATATTTACGGTCTCTTCTTCTTTACAGCCCGTCAAAGACAGGACTGAAAAAGCGACTACCAGACAGACAAATAGCTTATTCATTTCATTTCCCCTTCAAAAAAAACGATGCAGTCCTAACTATATTCCTAATTTCAAAAAAAGTAAAATCTATCTCAAAGTCCAGCCGCCGTCTACCACTATCACTTGCCCTGTTATATAGTCAGCTTTGTCGCTAGCTAGAAATACCACCGCATTGGCTATGTCCTCTGCCTTGCCCATTCTTTTCCAAGGTATAGCAGATATTGTGCCTGTCTTCATATCGTCACTCATGGCATCTGTTGCACCCGGAGTCTCTATTGCTCCTGGGGCTACAGCATTTACATTTATTTTCTTTGCAGCGAGCTCTAGAGCCATGGCGCGCACCATACCATTAACACCGCCCTTTGATGCACAATAGTGAGTCAGCCCTTCGAAACCAACAAGTGAGGCGATAGATGACACGTCAACTATTTTTCCTCCCTCTTTCATTACTTTTGCTGCAGCCTGAGAACAGAGGAACATCCCCTTCAGATTAATGTCCATCACATTGTCCCAGTCCCCCTCTGTCAGATCCATGAATGGTTTAAATGGGAACACTCCTGCATTGTTAACGAGTATATCCACCCCTCCGAACTCTGCTACTGTTTTCATAAAAAGATTATCTATTTCTTCTTTTTTAGAAACATCACAAGCTATACCTACAACAACGGACCCAGAAGCAGAAATTTCTGCCGCGGCCTTGTCACATGACGCCTGATCCAAATCACTCACCACAACCTTACACCCCTCATTCGCCAGAGCCAATGCTATGCCATATCCTATACCCTGTTTTGCTCCGGTAACAATTGCAATTTTATCTTTCATATAATCTAGTATATCAAAAGTTTTTTCGAGAGACTTGTCTATTCTGCACTTTTTGCCATATGTCTCTTTACAATATTCCACTCGCGCCATATCAAGTACATCACAACCAGATCAAAAAGAGTTACAAATATTATCCCGAGATGTAGTGTTTTAACCAGCTCAAAAACTTGGAACAAAACGAGAACGCCTATAACAATCAAAGACCACGGATAGGCCCACAATTTATTTTTCAGCAGTCCTATTATCAGCCCAAGCTTTATTCCTCCACGCCCTATTAGATACACCCCTATCAATACAGTCCCGATACTAGCTAGAGCCTCTGCATTTGATATTATCTCAGCCGCCAAGAATCCCTCCCTGTTACCAGCAAAAATATTTTCAACTACATAATTAGCCACCCACATGATTACTGACACAGGTATGAACATCACCAGTGTACCCACTATCACCTCAGCCACTGATATCGCCCCTTTTATGAGTATGCTCCATTTGAACAGTTGATATATTTGCTTTTCTTCTTGCTTGGTTTCGATTTCCATATCTCAATATTAACATGAATGCTATACTTTTATTTGTATGGAAAATGAAAACATCAAGCTGTTAGAAAAGACTTTGCCGACTAGCCTTAATTGGGTGCTTTTTGAAAACGGGACCTATGTTGTACTGGACGCCCCAGAAAAAGTAAAAGAATTAGCATTGGAAAAGTTAACAGAATGGCGACAAATCTCTGGTGACTCTATAGGAGACTTTGCTGTTTCAAAAACAGAATTTGGATACATTGTCAGCTCGGAACATTCTCAAGTCTTT
>CAYJDH010000026.1:0-2307 GCA_964368915.1 uncultured Candidatus Saccharibacteria bacterium | reverse complement strand
GTTCACCTTGTTTGTGATCTGCCATGTTGGTTAGCATTTTATCAGCTTGTGCCTGTGTTATTTTTCCACTCGCTACATCTTCTGCCAATTTCGTTTTCATTGATTGTAGGTGTAATGCATGCATCGCCGTCATTACCGTTGTCTTGTCTTTGCCTGCTGCTGTTATTATGTCATCCGGTTTTGTTCCGGCGTCTAGTTTTGCTTTTACATCAGCTGCTGTCATTCCTAACGCTGCCGCTAGATCAGACGAGAACTGTGTATTGTCTCTCGGGCCATGATGTCCACGTTTTTCCATTTTCACTACTCCACTAGTTGCTGTATCGCTGGCTGCGAATGTTGTCCCTGCTAGAGCGCTAACTCCAACCGCTGACATCATTGCAAATGCTGCTATTTTCTTTGTATTCATATTTTTTGTTTGGGTTATTTTTTATCTCTATAAGGCGTCCCTTATGCCTGTTACTACAACAGCTAATTAAAAATATTTCATCTCAAATGTATCTTGTGATAAAATATAAAGAATGAAATATCTTGGTATTGATTTTGGTTCTAAAAAGGTTGGTTACGCGGAGAGTGATGATGACGGAGTTTTGGCTTTCCCAATGATGATAGCCGAGAATAACAAAGCATTATTAGCTGACACATTAGAGATTATAAGAGCCTTAAAAATACACACTGTGGTAATAGGGGAAAGTCTCGATGGTAAAGGTAAGCCAAACCCAATAGCAAAAGCAGCCAGGGAATTTGGAATACAACTTGAGGACTCTTGTGATGTTAATGTGGTATTTGAAAAAGAGTGGTACACCACAGTAGAGGCCCGCAGACAACCAGAGGCAAATGATAATGTTGATGACGCGGCGGCGGCTCTGATATTGCAAAGATATCTAGACAAAATAAATCCAAAGAAATACGCAGAGGAAGCGGCAGAGGGTGAAGACGACGAAGAGTAATACTTTTACGCTAAAGCTACAAAGTATAAAATATATGCAAGAAGAAATAAAAACAGAAATAAAAGAACTAATAGTAGAAAACAAATACATCAGCATTGATGACTTTGCAAAAGTTGAAATAAAGCTCGGCACGATAATGTCAGCAGAGGTGATAGAGGGGAGTGAAAAGCTTTATAAATTAAGTGTGGATTTTGGTGAAGAGAAAACACGAACAGTATTTTCAGGTATTAGAAAATTCGTAACCACTGAGGATCTGATTGGAAAGCAATTGCCTTTTGTTACAAACCTAGAGCCGAGAAAAATGATGGGAGAGTATAGTGAAGCGATGATATTGGCAGCAAGTGAGGGCGAGGTGTTGGCATTATTAACACCGACACAAAAGCTTTCAAACGGTGTTAAACTACGTTAATAGCGTATGAAAATAAAAGTCACAGATAGCCAGATATTTGCAGTTAATAGAGCTGGCAAAGAAACTAATTTTAACTACGGCTCATCTCATATTGATGAGGCTGGATTCCAAGCTGTGGATAATCTAACAGAAGCCCTAGTAAAAGACATAGCAGAGGACGAAGAGGTTTTTGTGGAGTCAAAAGAAAATGACGTAGCAGCAAAAATGATAAGCAGAAAAATGGAAGACAAAATCAAAAGATCTGTCACCTTGATTTCAATTAGAGACTAGTTATTTCAACTGTCTGTATATATGTGTTGTTGCGAATACGAGTACGCCAGAGAATATTATTCCAGGGATAATGAGCAGCAACAGACCGATCAACATTAGGATCAGAGATACAAAGTAAAAACTTAAAAGCTTGATTATGTGTCCACGAGACATTTTCCAACTAGATTTTATTGAGTCTATTACACCAATATTGTCGTCCAGCATGATATAGATAGCAAACATCAGTCTAGCGTTGATATATATACCAACTAGTAATATCAACACACCTGCTGATATATCATAAACACTGAGACCGTATGTACCAGACAGGGCAGAGACTAGTATCATTGCTAGCGGGACAAGAAAAACTAAAAAGCAGAACGCCAGTATGATATTTAGTCCTATGTATTTGAGGCCATCTTTCAGGCTGTCCGAATGCCATTTGAACGCAGCTGTAGGAGTGACAGAGTGTTTGTCATATATTTTGAACACACCCTTTATCATATTTACCGTCAGCCATATAGAAACGAGAGATAGAGGCAATGTTACGAGGACAGTCGCAGGGTTGTCCATCTTATCAAATGCACTACTTATGGACCCTACAAATATCATAGCAGCTGCAGCTACTACCACAAATTGCCAACCTGATTTTAGTCTGTCCCAGCCCACCTTATATGATTCTTTTATTGAAAATGTTTTCAT
>CAYJDH010000025.1:0-2431 GCA_964368915.1 uncultured Candidatus Saccharibacteria bacterium | reverse complement strand
ACTTGGCGGACAAAATCATTCACGTGTGATACGAGAACGAGTACACCTTGATAGTTTTTGAGTGCCTCTGCGATGATTGGTATATGCAAGAAATTCACATGATTTGTCGGCTCGTCAACAACTAGTACGCCTGGCTCAAGTAGGGTAATGTACGCCCACATAAGTAACGCCTTTTGTCCCTCTGACAATGCGCCAACTTTTGTTGATAATTCTTTACCTCCAATTAGGAATCCTGACGCAGTAGCACGCAGGTGATGATCGTCGAGACGTTTGAATATCTTTGAGAGCTCCTCATAAGCTGGCTTGTTAAAATCAAGCGTCGAAAAGTCCTGACGATAGTAACCCACAGTCACGTCATCTTTGATAGTGATACCTTTTGATCCTGGTTTACCGATTAGGTTGAAAAATGTAGTCTTGCCGATACCATTTGGTCCAACTATTTGTAACTTGTCACCTTTGCGTAGGTCTATCTCAACCGGGAATGTGACACGCTCGCCTTTATCCATCAACTCTATACTACGTATCTCGATGATGTTACCAGACAATTCATTGCCATTTTTGATATTAAATTTTCTGATGACTTTGTCATCTTTTCTTTCGTCTACTTTACTGTCCTCCATTTCCTCTATCTCATCACGGAGCTTGCTGGCGAGCTTTCTCATCTTTCCTCCTTTCAACGCAAAATAGTTCACCTTGTCTTTGTTGTCTTGTATCTCTTTTGCTAATTGAGCATTAGCTTTAGCCTCGGCTGCTTTTTTACGCTCTATCTCTTCTAACGCTTTGTAATAGTTACCGACATATTGCTCGATTTTCTTAAACTGTGTGTTCACATAGACGATGCCATGGGTAAAGTCATTGAGGAACTTCTCATCATGCGATATCACGAGTGCAGTACCTTCATACGTCTCCATGTACTCAGTCAGGTCTTTTACACCTTGCTTGTCTAGATTGTTGGTCGGCTCGTCCATCAGTACTATGTCAGGATTAGCGATCAGTGACTTTGCAATGAGGAGGCGCCCCTTTTGTCCACCAGAGAGGTCTTTGATTTTCTTTTCGAGAGGGATGCTCCAGTTTAACTTCTCAAATATTTTTTTAGCGCGAGGCTCGATGTCGTAAACTTTCTCTTCAAATGCCTTTTGCAAATAGTCCAAACATTGCATATCCCATTCCTCATGGGGGATGTATTGCTCCGCGATAGCGGTAGTGACTTTACCTTCACTTATCACACGACCCTCGAGTGGCTTTAGCGATCCAGTGATCATTTTAAATATTGTCGACTTTCCAGCACCATTTGGTCCCATCAGTGTCAGCTTGGCACCGCGACGCAATACAAAACTCGCCTCCTCGATGAGTGGCTTTGTCTCGTCATATCCAAAAGTCACCTCATCAAATCGTATGAGTATCTCGCCGTGTATTGGTACTGCTTTTTCTACTGCCATCTTTGTTTTCTGTTTGTTTTTAGTTTATTTAACGCGTGCAAATTATAACACAAATTTATGGATTTGAAAAGAAATGAGGGGTGTGTTAGTGTTCATGCAGTATTCTTTCATTCAACGGGAGTCATGACATGTCATCAGCAAAGAACCCAGATAAGCAACTCACTCTTCACCTCGAGCAGGGAGGGTTCGTCTTTTACCTGAATCCAAGTCACTTCAATTTTCAGAGCACCTCAACCGCCGGGATGCCGTTGGGGCAATTCTTTTTGCGGGTCACACCAAAACAGAGTGTCCCGCTGCCTCTGTACCGTGTTGAGTTCTACGCTGTGCAAAAGCTGGCAAAGGCCCCCGCGTGCGAGGAGTGGAATGCATTTGCTCAAGCCATCAGTGCGGCATCGGAAGGTGTGAGTCCGGGGGTTGTCGCGCGCATCTATGCAGACAATGTTTCTCAGGCTATCCTCATCACCAAAGTGGAGAAACAGTAAAGTTTCTCCGTCGGGTGCAAAAAGGCGCGGAACATCGCGCCTTTTTTCTTTGCAAAATATTTTAATATTATTCCGCCTTTTTATCTATCTTGTTTATCGGTGACTTTACAAAAACAAAATACACAACAGCGAGCACAGCACAAAAATCTATGAGGCTAGAGATGAATGCTCCGTATTTGAATGTGATAGTTGTCATCGGTACTGTGTACATCATCTCGTTCAGATTACCAGCAGCACCAGTTATAACTCCGATAATAGGGCTGAGCAAGTTGTCCACGATACTCGATACAAACTTTGTAACAGCACCACCCATGATAATACCAACAGCAAGACCGAGCACTCCTTTTTCACGAATAAAATGTATAAATTCTTTCATATGTTTTAGTTTTTAATTAACACCATAATATGCAATATATGGTGTTATCAGTATAACAAATATATGTTATAATCTTGAAATTCGGAGACGTGGCTGAGTGGTCGAAAGCACCTCACTGCTAACGAGGCGTCCTT
>CAYJDH010000024.1:0-2445 GCA_964368915.1 uncultured Candidatus Saccharibacteria bacterium | reverse complement strand
CATCTTTTCAGTATATTCCCGAGACAAAAAATATACAAATCAAAAACGGCACCGCGGTGCCGTTTAGTCAGTTGCTGTTTTTATTTTTATGTGTCAAAGAGTTGCAACGTTAACCTCCTTTCCGCTCTTTCGATTTTCTGCTGAATTATCTCTATCCTGTGCAGCAAAGAATAAACGAAGGCCATACCCATTGCTTCGTTGTAATACGCCTGACCTCCAGCCCAACCCAAGGAACCGAATTCATGCTTGGTAACCTTTGCGTCACTGGTGTAGATCTGAACACTGTCAGCCAATCCAGTTTTTTTATTATCAACAATCAGCATAATCAAATCAGAGGTGATCACCTCGACAAATATTTGCTCCTGTGTGTTAACGGATATTTTTACGTTAACACTATCACCACCTGGGAACTCGAGCACTAGGTACTCTTTGTCCTCCGTAGTCTTTGTTTGTACGGCGCAAAGATTTAACTTCATACAGTCCATCACGGACTCTAGCATAGCCCCAGAAACTGGGGTTGCGTTAAGTTTGATGGCCAAAGCTTGCTCCTTTTCTTCGCAGCCAAGCAAAAGCACGACAAACAACAGTGACAAAGCCTTGTTAAACATCTCAGTCTCCTCAAAAAACGATGCAGCCCTAACTATATTCCTAATTTCAAAAAAAGTAAAATCTATCTCAAAGTCCAGCCACCGTCTACCACTATCACTTGCCCTGTTATATAGTCAGCTTTGTCGCTAGCTAGAAATACCACCGCATTGGCTATGTCCTCTGCCTTGCCCATTCTTTTCCAAGGTATAGCAGATATTGTGCCTGTCTTCATATCGTCACTCATGGCATCTGTTGCACCCGGAGTCTCTATTGCTCCTGGGGCTACAGCATTTACATTTATTTTCTTTGCAGCGAGCTCTAGAGCCATGGCGCGCACCATACCATTAACACCGCCCTTTGATGCACAATAGTGAGTCAGCCCTTCGAAACCAACAAGTGAGGCGATAGATGACACGTCAACTATTTTTCCTCCCTCTTTCATTACTTTTGCTGCAGCCTGAGAACAGAGGAACATCCCCTTCAGATTAATGTCCATCACATTGTCCCAGTCCCCCTCTGTCAGATCCATGAATGGTTTAAATGGGAACACTCCTGCATTGTTAACGAGTATATCCACCCCTCCGAACTCTGCTACTGTTTTCATAAAAAGATTATCTATTTCTTCTTTTTTAGAAACATCACAAGCTATACCTACAACAACGGACCCAGAAGCAGAAATTTCTGCCGCGGCCTTGTCACATGACGCCTGATCCAAATCACTCACCACAACCTTACACCCCTCATTCGCCAGAGCCAATGCTATGCCATATCCTATACCCTGTTTTGCTCCGGTAACAATTGCAATTTTATCTTTCATATAATCTAGTATATCAAAAGTTTTTTCGAGAGACTTGTCTATTCTGCACTTTTTGCCATATGTCTCTTTACAATATTCCACTCGCGCCATATCAGGTACATCACCACGAGGTCAAACAGAGTCACAAATATTATTCCTAGATGCAAAGTTTTGATCAGCTCAAATACTTGGAACAAAACGAGGACACCGATAACTATCAGTGACCATGGATAGGCCCACAATTTATTTTTCAGCAGTCCTGTTATCAGCCCAAGCTTTATTCCTCCACGCCCTATCAGATACACCCCTATCAACACAGTTCCCATACTAGCTAGCGCCTCTGCATTTGATATTATCTCAGCCGCCAAAAATCCATCTCTATTACCAGCAAAGATATTTTCAACTACATAATTAGCCATCCACATGATTACTGACACAGGTATGAACATCACCAGTGTACCCACTATCACCTCAGCCACAGATATTGCCCCTTTTATGAGGATGCTCCATTTAAACAGCTGATATATTTGCTTTTCTTCTTGCTTAGTTTCCATATTATAAGTGTAGCATCTCAGGTCTCTTTATGATTTTTGACTTATCATCTTTCCAAGAATCATCGACATCTATATACAGCTCGAGCTCGTTGTTATCTGGGTCCATGATGTATATACTGTGTGTCACGTGATGATTGGCAGAGCCTGATATGTGCACACCCTTTGCAGTTAGCTCCCCCATTGCCTGTTTCAACTCTGCATCAGTGTCTCCAATTTTAAATCCAATATGATACAGACCTGGCATTGGACCATTGTCAGACTTTGGACTACCACCAACTTCAATCAGCAGCATCTCATGATGGGTGCGACCAGATGAAAACAGCGCTGTGTGCCCATCTCTGTGTATCTCCGTGAATCCCAACGTGTCACGATAAAAATCAGCCGATCTTTGTAAACTCGAAACATACAGCACCACGTGCCCTAGCTCATGTATTCTCATGTTGTAATCTTAACACAAACGGAATAGACTATAACAATGTTCAAAGAGTACTTGGAATACATTAACGA
>CAYJDH010000023.1:0-3239 GCA_964368915.1 uncultured Candidatus Saccharibacteria bacterium | reverse complement strand
CAGAACAGTGAGTTCGGCTTGCCTCTTACAATAATAGGTGAGAAAAGTGGCTGGGCAAGTGTATTTAAATGGGTGTATGTTATATATCGTGGCGTTGCTGTTTATTTTGCAAAGTCTTATCCAAAATACCTAGTGTTGGAAATTGGGGCTGACCACAAGGGGGACATTGAAAGTGTTTCAAAGTGGCTCAAAACTGACATCACAGTATTGACTCAGTTCTCAGAGATACCTGTACATGTTGAGAACTTTGCAAATAGGGAGGAGCTGATAAGAGAGAAAAAGTATCTAGTAGACGCCATTAAAAAGGGCGGACTGTTCGTATACAATGCCGACTGTAAAGATAGCGTTGACATAGCGGAGGGTGTAAATGGGAACAAGATCTCATTTGGTATACATGCTGGAGACTATGTAGCGAGACAAATAGTCAACACTTTGAATCCAGCACAAGTCTCTGCAGTGGTGCAATACGGTGAGGGATCAAAACTCGACATTGTCTGTAAAGACGTACTCGGCGAGAGTCCTATACTTTGCGCATTGCCGGCCATTGTTATCGCTCGCCATTTAAAGGTGGACCTACTCGACGCCTCAAAACACATCACAGATATGCATCGAGCTGGTGGACGCATGAGAGTCTTGCCTGGCAAATCAGGGTCAATTATCATAGACGACACATACAACGCCTCACCACTCGCCACAGAGCACGGTATCAAAACATTGGGCACACTCGATGTGAAGGGGCGCAAGATCGCCATAGTCGGTGATATGCTCGAGCTGGGTGAATATACTCGTGAGGCGCATCTAAAGGTAGGCAAATACGCACAGCAACATGCGCATATGTTGTTCACTGTGGGCAACAGAGCTCGCGCAGTAGCTGAGGGGGCGCTAGACAACGGTATGCGTGATGGAGATGTGGTGCAGTGTGATAACGCACGTGATGCAGCACGTGAGGTTTTGAATATTTTAAAAGAGGGAGATGTGGTGTATGTAAAAGGTTCTCAGGGTATGCGTCTCGAGCGCGCTGTGAAGATGCTCCTCGCTGATCATGTCGACCCAGTTGAAAATCTCGTCCGTCAGGAGGAGGAGTGGCTAAAGAGATAGGTTTAGATTTTTGTTTTTAGATCTTGCCATCCGCCACCGTCATATACATCTACTCCTTGAGATGACAGATAATTTGCCGCCATCTTGCTCCTGCCACCACTGCGACAACAGGTGATTACTGGCTTGTCCCAGCTTTTTATATCTTGTATTTTACTATTCAAAACATCCAGGGGGATATTTTTCGCATCGGCAATATGTCCAGCTGCAAACTCTCCAGCAGATCTTACGTCTAGTGTCACTGCACCATTTTGTTTTAATTTTTTAAAATCTATCATTTCTTTTTCTTTAATACTATCACCAGATATACAACGAACACAACTGCGAGGGTGCTGGTGAGCCAGATCACATTTCTGTATACCATCTCTCCAGCATATGCAAATATGAACGCAAAAGGTGTGATGCCGATGAGTGTGGTAACTGCATTCATCTTGTATGTCACACGCTTTGAAAACAGCGCCAGGGCATATGACAACACATCCACAGGTATAGTCATGCGCAACAGTATCAATTTCCAAAATACATTTTTCTCGCCCACCAATTTGTCTATGTATAGGTAATTCTTAAAAGATGGGAATTTGCGTAACAGGTACTCATTATAATATCTACCTATTGCAAACGATATCACTGACCCCAACCACCAGCCCAGTATGCACAGCAGCGCGGCATACAGCGGTCCAAACATAGACACCCCAATAGGGATGAACATCATATTTGTAAATGACGGGAACACCACCGCTAGCGCCGCAAGTCCTACAAATGCCATCACACCCATCACAGGGTGCATCAGTACATATTGCATCACATCATCTTTTAAATACATCGACAACCATACTCCGAGTATGAGTATAGCGAGTGTGACGAGTAGGGGCTTGATGAGTGGGGTAATTTTATTAATCATATTTAGAGTGTATTTATCAGGGTGCTGACACGTATACCAAAGAACTCTTTTAATACTATCTTTATTCCTTCTTCATTTTTGTACCAGCCGTCCTTTGAAAACTTTTCTGAGACACTATCCGTATTTTTTCTAATCAATTTTGTGTTAGGTTTAGAGAACTTATTAAAATGTGCCCAGCCTCGTCTTTGTGCGAAAGGGGAGTTGATTAAAATAAAACTGCTATCTGGTATTTTTAAAGACTCGAGTAGATTGAGCGATGACTTCACATTGTCTGGGACAGTGATAGAGTCTTTCTCTAAAATAATATCCTCAACCGGGACTCCATTAATGATGGCGAACTCGGCTAGATTTTCAGCTTCAGTTTTATTATTATTCTCATAATTCGGCCCCTTACCAGATACTAATATTTTCTTTGCGAAGCCTTCTTTGTATAGTCTTATAGCTGTCTCTGTACGCAGTGTGGACTTTGACCCGAATACAAATATTATGTCTACTACTTCCAATGTGTCTTCCTCTGATAGATAGTCATAAAGGTCATCTAGCAAGTTTTTTAACTCGGGGTTACTATAGTTTTGTAAAATCTTTTCTGACAAGTCGTCAAATGTTTGAACTATTTTATTATATACCTCAATATTTTCCATTTCTTCAAACTTTATATTTTCAAAAAAGTCAGTAGGGAGTTTAAAGTAATTTAAAAGTTTTAAAATAACTTCAAAATCATTATAATGTGTATCTTGTTTCTCAGGGGCTAGTTGTCTAGGGTTCTCACTAGCTAATATACTTTTTAACTCAGCGTAGCTTGGTAATTGTATATTACTCGTTCTCATGGTCTTTATTTAAGTATACCTTAATCAACTCAATATCCTTAAGGTCTTTTTCTCTGGCATAGTATGTTTTTATTTTAACTATGTCTTCAAGATTTGCAAAAGGGACACCCTCAATTATTTCTTCATTCGATTTTAAACTTTCAAAAGTAATAGTGTCACTTGCTATAGACGGGTAGAGCTCAATGGTTTTGTCTTTATTTATGAGTCCAGCCTCTTCACTAGCGATTATGCGTGGGTGATTTTGCCAAGTATCAAGCTTTCTCAGGCCCTCTAATAGTTTTTTTGATATCAATATATCTATATCTTGCGTTTTTTTAAGGTCCCTGATTGCCATGGCGGCACCACCGATCACAATGTATTCAGATTGTGGGAAGTCTAACTCTCTTACTAACTTTAATATATCCATTTTGTCTTTT
>CAYJDH010000022.1:0-3388 GCA_964368915.1 uncultured Candidatus Saccharibacteria bacterium | reverse complement strand
ACTGCATAAGGGGTTTGACCTGCAGTATTTTAAGTGTTAGTTTGAATATATAAATGAAGCAAATCATTAAACAACTCCGTGACCTAGTACGCGCCAGCAACCTTTCGTATCCAGAAGTTAGGGCTTTTGAGGCAGGTATTTCAACACTTCCTCTCGAAAATCAAGTTGAGCTGTACAGACTTTTCAATACTTTCCCAGACTTGATATATCCAACATTTGTGAACTATATGGCAAAACGCCGTGCTGTAGAGACTGGTGCTGATTGGGACGATGCTGTGGATGCTGAGTTAAAATTCCTAGAGACATATATCGAGGGTAAACGCGTAGGAGACGAGGTCAAATAGTGTTAGAATATGGCGATGACATATCACGGCACTGTTGCAATAACAAAAGACACTGATGCATATGTGCGCGTACCCGAGCTCGATTATCAGAGCATTTTTGTTAGCAATATACACATGGATACCGCCCTACAGGGTGACAAGGTAGAGGTAGAGGTAATTGGCAAGGATGCTGAGGGTAAAATGTTTGGCAAGATTATCAATATCGAGTCACGCGGCAAACGTGCTCATGCTGGCCTCCTCAAGGAGGAGAATGGCGTATATGTGCTCGTTCCTCATGACAAGAAAACATATATCAATATTTTGATCAAAAAAGAAATGGCTATGGGTGCAGAGCCAGGAATGAAAGTTGCCGCAGAGATAACAGAATGGAAAGATCAACGTGAGATGCCATGGGGGCGTGTTATCAAAGTTTTGGGCCGTCCAGGTGAAAACAACGCCGAGATGCTGGCGTACGCCATCGAGCGAGGATTTGACGATCAACACACCGGAGCAGTAGCAGAGGAGGCCAAGGCTATACAGAAAAAAGGTATAGTGCCCGAGGACCTTATCGGTCGCAAGGACTTTAGAGAGACATTAACCTTCACCATTGATCCGGCTGATGCTCAGGATTTTGACGATGCTATATCATTTAAATATCTAGACGATGGGAAATACGAAGTCGGTATACATATCGCTGATGTGAGCTATTATGTGGCCCCTGGGACGCATTTGGACGAGGAGGCTATAGAGCGCGAGACTTCTGTTTACCTCGTTGACCGCTGTATACCAATGTTGCCAGAGGAGTTGTCTAATGACTTGTGTTCACTTGTCGAAGGTAAAGACAGACTGGTAATGAGTGCGGTGTTTGTAATGGATGACGAGGCCAATGTACACAGCGAATGGTATGGCAGATCAGTGATACACAGTGCAAAAAGATTTACGTATGAGAATGCACAAGAGTCTATGAATACTGGCGGCATACACAGCAAAGAGCTAAACATCCTAAATGCTATGGCAAAGAAAATGACAGTAGCCAGATTTGAAAACGGCGCTCTCTCACTAGATAGCGAAGAGGTCAAGTTCAAACTTGATGAAAAAGGTAAACCGGTGGATGTTTATATCAAGGTCCGTGGTGATACCAACAAGATGATCGAGGAGCTGATGCTACTCGCAAATAAAAAGGTGAGTGAGTTCATCACAAACAGTCAGACACTAAAACATCCAGTATGTGTGTATCGTATACATGATAAGCCAGACGCTGAGAAGATGCATGATCTCGACCTATTCATACGCGCTCTCGGGTACAAGGTCAGATTCATAGATGGCGCTATACCTTCGCAGGACCTTAATGAGCTGCTCAAAAAAGTGGAAGGTAAACCAGAAAAAGATCTACTCCAAACCAATATCACTCGCAGTATGCAAAAGGCTGTATACAGTACTAACAATGTTGGGCATTATGGATTGGCATTCAAATACTATTCTCACTTTACATCTCCTATTCGTCGCTACCCGGATGTACTGACACATAGACTGCTTAACAGGATATTGCAAAAAGACATGCCAACAGAGCAAGAGTTGTCACCACTTGAAAAGATATGTGCACATGCGAGTTCTCGTGAGAAGGAGGCAGCAGACGCAGAGCGTGGCAGTATCAAATACAAACAGGTGGAGTATATGAGTGATCGCATTGGTCAGGAGTTCGTAGGTGTTGTGAGTGGTGTATCTAAATGGGGTATATTCGTAGAGGAAAAGAAGTCTAAGTGTGAAGGTATGATCAGACTGCGCGACCTGGGGGATGACTTTTATACATACGACGAGAAGAATCAGCGTGTGTTCGGCGAGCGTGGAGGCAAAGAGTGGAAGATTGGCGACCTGCTAGAAATCAAAGTCAAATCAGCCGACCTCGAAACCCGCCAAATCGATTACCAGATCATCGGCTAATGGTCCGGCTTTTACATTTTTGGACTTTGTGTTATAATACTTTCACTTATATATTTATATGCTAAAAATTCGTCTACAAAGAATCGGTCGCAAGAATGACCCACATTTCCGTCTAGTGGTTACTCCTCATTACCTAAAACCAAAAACTACTCAATACACAGAGATAATCGGTACTTATAATGTTAAGGCTGGTATATTCGAATGTAAGGCTGACCGTGTAAAATACTGGATGGGTGTAGGAGCTCAAGCTAGTCCAACTGTTTACAATCTTTTGATTTCAAAAGGAGTATTAGAAGGTAGAAAGATCAACGTTCTTCCAAAGAAGTCACCTGTTAAAAAAGAGGCAGCTAAATAGCTCTCTATTTGTTACACTGTTAACATAACAATTAAATATATGCACAAAGATCAAGAATTCGTAGAATACGTGGTTAAATCTATCGTTGATAATCCAGATAAGGTAGTAGTGACTAGAAAGGTGGACGAGATGGGAGTTTTGATTACTCTGGACGTTGATGGAGCTGATATGCCAAAGGTTATTGGAAAGATGGGCAATACTGCAAAGGCAATACGCACAATACTCCGTGTTGTAGGAATGAAGAATAACGCCCGCGTGAATCTAAAGATCAACGAGCCAGCAGGCAGTACTCATGTACAAAATGCAGCAGCTCCAGTTGAGGACTCATTTATACACGAGTAATATAGACAAAGTTAGAAAAATAGGTTATTGTTAGGCCCGTGAAGACACGGGCTTTAACATTCCATATAGTTACTATTTTTCCAGACATGTTCGTGTCTTATTTTGCTGAGAGTATAATTTCACGTGCGATAGAGAATGGCCTGATAGATGTAAAGACATATGCATTGCGTGAATATACAACTGACAAGCATCGCCGTGTGGATGGCAGGCCTTATGCTGGTGGTCCTGGTATGGTGATGTGGGTAGACCCGATAATCAACTGTGTAGACAAGATAAAGAAAGAGATAGAAAAGAAAGATAAAAAATCTAAAACAAAATCTAAAACAAAGATCGTTATATTTTCTCCAGGTGGAGAAGACTTTGATACATCTATTGCCAAAAAGTCTGCTAAAAATTATACAGATATCATTTTTATATGTGGCAGATA
>CAYJDH010000021.1:0-3569 GCA_964368915.1 uncultured Candidatus Saccharibacteria bacterium | reverse complement strand
TGATTATAGCCTTTCCTCAGCGTCAATGAAAGCTTGTATATCCCCACGCTCCAAAATCCCTTCTGTATCAGTACTTTCTACACCGGTGCGTACGTCTTTTACAAGTTTATACGGATGCAATACATAGTTACGTATTTGATTGCCCCATTCTATTTCTGTAGTTTTGGATATTTGTCTACCCTCCACTTCAGCCAGTCTTTTTTCTTGTTCAAGTTTAAAAAGTTTCGCTTGCAGCAGCTCCATACCTTTTTCTTTATTTTGTTCCTGGCTACGCTCGCTAGTAATATGCACTGATATACCTGTTGGTATATGCACTATGCGTACCGCCGTCTCTCTTTTATTTACATTTTGCCCTCCTGGCCCGCCAGACTTTGCAAAAGATATATCGAGGTCGTCTTTTGGTATATCCACAGCTGCCGCGGCTGGTATGATTGGCAACACCTCAACCATGGCAAAGCTTGTGTGGCGTTTTGCTGCTGCGTTAAACGGTGATATGCGTACGAGACGATGCACACCTGACTCATTACGCATTGCACCATATGCGCCATTGCCTTCTATTTCGATAGTTATATTGCGTACTCCATTTTGCTCATTGTGATTTACATGATTGAGTGTGTATGTCCATCCACGCTCGGCTATGTATTTTTGATACATGTTATACAGCATTCTCGCCCAGTCCTCACTATCATCACCTCCAGCGCCAGCGAGTATAGTCATTATCGCATTACCTTTATACAAAGCTTTTTCACCTTCTGCTTTTAATTTCAAATCTTTTAACTCTTTTATAACGGCTTGGGCCTTGTCTTTGTCATTCCAAAATGTTGCGTCCTGCATATATGCTTCCAATTCTGCTATTTTGTTTTCGATTTCCTGATTATTTTCTGGCATATTTAATATCTATATATAATATCACAAAATAAGTATGCGGCCTGCTTCGCAGGCCGCTATTTGTCCCCGTTTTTTAATATTTGTTTTCATTTGTCAAACCTGAGAAAAAAATTGTTTTAACAACTGGGCATTCTCCTCCGACGCCACAAAATTTTTCTTGACCTAAATCTTTACGCAAGTCCGAACAATTACACCTCCTCGACTCAGGAGTTTTGAATTGTTTCTGGCGTTGGAAATAAACTCCACCAGTTTTTCTAAAAGTTTTCTCGCCAAGATTAACCTTTTTTCTTATGGTTTTAGTTTTTATTTTCTTACTTATGGTTTTCTTAGCATCCCTGCATGGCTTCAACTTGAGAATCAACTTTGAAACGATAGGACAGTCAAAACTGTCTGTCTTGTGTGCCTCAAAACGATCGCTCAGGTGTCGGAATAGACCTCCGAGCAAAACTTCCTTACTTATTCCCTCGCTCATTTTTTACTCCCTGTTTGTGCATTGATAATCGCGGATTGCGTTTACCTCTAGAATTTAATTATATCAAAATTTCTACACCTCGCCTAGTGATGAGCCTCTTCGCGGACGAGAAGACTGTAATAAACGGTAATTAACGCTGTAAATACTACAGCTTGGACCACTCCAACCAATATTCCCATACCCATCCAAAGTGCTGGGATGCCGATAGAAAATGCACCGAGCAATATGATCATGAGCACCTCGTGAGCAAACATATTTCCAAACAAACGCAGTGACAATGATATGACTTTCGCTACTTCACCGATAACCTCTATCAGACCCACAAAGAAATGTATGATGCCGAGCATCCCTTCACCAAAGCTTTTCTTGAATCCATTGATAATTGGTGCAATTTGTATAAAATGTCCGAGATGGTTAAACAGTCCGCCTTTTGTTATTGATACTATGTGAACTATGACAACCGATGCGAGAGCGAGAGCGAATGTAGTATTAAAATCAGCCGTAGAGGGTGTAAACATATGATGTCCCTGCCATTGCAAACCATTTACCACAGGAATGAGGGCTGACAAGTTTGAAAAAAGTATAAAAGCAAACACTGACCCAACATATGGCAACAATAGAAGCCCTTTTTCGCGGCTGCCTACTATCTGTCCTACAAATGTCACCAGGAACTCTACTAGCATCTCTGTCAGATGTTGGAAAAAGTTTGGTATCATTTTAAACTTTGAAACTTTGAATGCTAGGAAAATGAAAACAAACATCGCCAGAAATGCCATCATTGTAGATGATGTTATGACAAATGGCCCAAATGAAAACAATTCATGTGGATGTATTGATGGTATATCCTCTTTTATTTGTAATAGATGTAATATCTGGTCCATATTTAATATGTAAATCGCTATCAATTATAGCAGAAAATGTTACTTTTTGCTATTTGAAATTCAACGTTGTCCTATCTCTAAACTTAAAATAAAGATACACACCATAGACAACGGTAATAACAGCTATGACCCCTTTGTAGTCAACCCAGGTGCTGACATGAAAATTACGCCTAACTATTTCATTAAAAATACCGAACACAAGAAAAACAAATCCCCAACTATATGATAATTTTATCCAAGTTTTGTCATCAAGTATAAACATATAACTAAACATCTTTTTAATAATAGGTCTACCCATCATCGCAGTCGAAACTATAGCCCCACCAACAACAAAGTCATACAAAGTATCTCTTATTTGTAAAAAGTCAGGATTATGAAGTCTGATAGTCAGCCAGCCGAACAGTGTTGTCTCAAAACATATGAATAGCGCGAGATAAGGCACACGTTTGTCTTTTATCAAAACATAAATAGTTAGCAATATCGTAGATATGATAAGTAAAAATGTAGATTGATAAAATCTGTGATGCAATTCAAAACTTACAAGGAAAACAATTATAGGTATAAAGTCAAAGAAAATCTTTCCAAGTAGCCGGGCATAGCAGAGTATAGTTTTCATTCAAATCTAGTATACTAGAGTGCATGGAAAAACACGATCACAATACACATATTAAAAACAACCCGATACTAATGGTAGTACTCGGTTCAGTTATTATCGGACTATTTATACTTGCTGGTGCATACATAATGCGCGGATCTGGCAGCAGCTCGGAATTCGTAGACCCTGACAAGATATTCATGGGTAGAGAATTTAAAGATGAGGAGTTTACTCAAGGTTCTACTAAAAACAAAATAGTATTTGTGCAATATTCTGATACAGAGTGTCCATTTTGTAAAAAGTTCCACGAGGAGACTATCTCAAAGATAGAAGTAGACCCTAAATACTCTACTATTGGTATGGCATACAGACACTATCCACTGCCATTCCACTTAAAGGCTCCAAAAGAGGCTGAGGCTACACTTTGTGCTCGTGAGCAAGGTGGTCAAAAAGGATATCGAGACTATTTAGATACAATATTTACCGAGACTCCAGCTAATGACGGACTAGATGCTGCTGAGTTACCAAAAATTGCTACTAAAATAGGACTAGATGCAGCAAAGTTCAATGAGTGTCTAAGTAGTGGCAAATACGCCCAACAAGTTAACGATGACTTGGCTGACGGTTCGGCTGTAGGAGTAACAGGAACTCCAAACTCATTAGTTATGATCAAAACTGACTCTGGATACCGTATACTCGCTCGTATCGATGGAGCGCGTGATCTCAAATACGT
>CAYJDH010000020.1:0-3960 GCA_964368915.1 uncultured Candidatus Saccharibacteria bacterium | reverse complement strand
CTCAGTTGGTAGAGCAGCTCCCTCTTAAGGAGACGGTCGTAGGTTCGAATCCTACTGGGGGCACACAGATGCTAAAAATATATTTAGTTAGACATGGACAGAATTTAGACAATGTAAATGGTATTCTGAACGGTCACAGAGATTATCCTCTGACAGAATTAGGGGAATCCCAAGCTTTGTTAACCGCTAAACATATATCGGAGTTAGGTTTAAAGTTTTATACAATCTATACTTCTCCTCTTATTCGTGCACACAGAACAGCAGAGATAATTTCTGATTATTTAAATTTAGAAAAACCAACAGTTTTGCAGAGCTTGATAGAAAGAGATTTTGGCGTGATGACTGGGCAACCGGTCTCTAAAATTACTGAGATGTGTTCTCCTAATATAATAAATACAGACACAGTAACATATTTTCTTTCCCCAGATAAAGCTGAAACATTTCCCGACCTCATTGTGAGAGCCAAAGCTCTTTTAAATTATTTACACGAAAAACACAAAGAGGGTGAGATACTTTTAGTATCTCACGGTGATATAGGTAAAATGTTATATGCAAGTTTTTATAACTTAAATTGGGAAAGTGTTTTAACTTCTTTTCACTTTGGGAACGCAGATATTCTTTTATTATCCGAAGATTCTCCGGCAAGCGAACCACATGTGTTTAACCAAAAACAGTAAGGTATAGTTATTTTGGTTAGTACTAGAAGTTTTTTGTTTTTATGTTAGAATGTTTTTGTTAGATACACCTGCCCAGGTGGCGAAATTGGTAGACGCACTTGCCTTAGGAGCAAGCGAGGCAACTCATGAAGGTTCAAGTCCTTTCCTGGGCACAAAAACGTTAAGAAAATCAAATCTGCTTTTGATTTTTAGTTTTTGTGTGGCGGAGCTATATTTTTGTTTGAACGAATGAAATGAGAGAAAGGTAAAAATAGCGAGCCGGGGTCGCGGAATTTTTCGTCAGAAAAATATCTGTGACCAAAGATAAATATGTAAATATAAAACCCCCGGACAATTTTCGTTGTGCGACAGGGGTTTGTGACGTGTTGGTTTCTGTCATCTTCTTATTTTTCTAGTGGGTGATGGCGTGGTAAAGGGCGAGGTATTTTTTCGCTTCCACCTATTTGCTTTTCATGTAAAAGCCGTTTGATTTCATAAGGGGTGAGCTTTCTCCTAACCAAGAGAAGGTTTCCATTTCTTGTTTGGATCAGATCACTTCCAATTACTCGACCAAACGAAATGATTTTACT
This sequence comes from uncultured Candidatus Saccharibacteria bacterium, assembly GCA_964368915.1. Lineage (GTDB taxonomy): Bacteria > Patescibacteriota > Minisyncoccia > Phycocordibacterales > UBA5272 > JAUPVO01. The sequence goes on along the minus strand of CAYJDH010000020.1, from coordinate 2,714 downwards.
CATTGTTATACCTCAAAGAACTTAGATTATGGGATTATACAGTTCTGTAAGATTTTGTCGAGTCTGCTTACTAGTTTCTTAAACTCGAATTTGCTTATTAACCCAAAACAGCGTAGACTTGACATATTAGTAAGCGTGATGCTTTAAGAACTAATTAAAACAAACAATATATGGGTAATTTTCAAAGAGGAGGAGACAGAGGTGGATTTAGAGGTGGTGACCGTGGAGGTAAACCAAGTTTCGGAGCAAAGAAACCTTGGGACCGTGGTGCATCTCGTGGTGGAGACAGAGGCGAGGTAAGTATGCACAAGGCTACTTGTAGTGACTGTGGAAAGACTTGCGAGGTACCATTTAAACCAACAGGAGAGAAACCAGTATTCTGTAGTGACTGTTTTAGTAGTAAAAGAGAAGGTGGTAGAGACGAAGGTCGTCCAAGCAGAGACTCTAGAGATTTTGGATCTCGTCCAGCACCACGTTCTGATTACAAACCAGCTTCAACATACACAGCTCCTGCAAATGATGACTCGAAAAGATTGCTTGGTGAGATAGCTGCAAAGCTTGATCGTCTATTCATAGCGGTTGAGAGAATGACAGAAATGAAAACAAGAGAGTCTGTAGTAGAGGCTCCAGCTGTGAAGTCTGCACCAATAATAGTTCCGAAGGCTATCGCTAAAAAGTCAGCTAGTAAAGAGGTGGTAAAGAAAGCTGTTAAGGCTGAGCCAGCTGCTAAAAAAGTGGCTACAAAAAAAGTAGTAGCTAAAAAAGTGGCTACAAAGAAAACTAAATAGTTTTAGTATAAAAATACATAAGAAATACCCCGTCTTTGATGGGGTATTTCTTATGATATACTGATGAACATGAAATCAAATATCTTTTCAACAAAAAATATTATTATTGTTTTAGTGGTGGCTCTCGTGGCATTTTTTGCTTATAACAAATACGCACAAGTTAAAAAATTAGCAGCGCCAGTTGATACTGTTGTTGTGGCTGATGATCATTTTATAGGCAAGAGTGACGCAAAGGTGACTGTTATCGAGTACGCTGATTTTCAATGTCCTGCTTGTAAAGCGTTTGATCCAATAGTAACATCTGTAGCTGCTACATATGGTGATAGGGTGAAATTTGTTTATAGATATTTCCCATTAGTTCAAATACATCAGAATGCCATGTTGTCAGCTATTGCAGCTGAGGCGGCAGGTAAACAAAATAAATTTTGGGAGTTGAAAGCCGTCATGTTTGAAAAGCAAGAAGAGTGGGGCAGTGCATTGGATGCTGAGGCAAAGATACTTGGTTATGCTGCGGGACTAGGCATTGATACTGCAAAAATGAAAACAGATATGGCTGATGCTGCAGTAGTAGATAGAGTGACTCGTGACTTGAAAGAGGCTAATAGTATTGGCTTAACAGGTACACCATCATTTATTATTAATGGGCAAAGAGTAGACACTGGCAAGATAGCAGGAGTAGAGGCATTCTCAGCTTATCTAGATGCTGAGCTAGCAAAATAATATGAGCATAAGACAGTTTTTCTTAAAACAAGCCGCAAAAGTAGGTACTCGCAATCTTCCAAAGGATCAACAAGAGATGATCATGAAGTTGATGGAAAAGGATCCAGCGCTTTTTGAAAATATCGCAAAAGAAATAAAGGCGATGACAGATGCTGGCAAGCCAGAGATGTATGCTTCATTTGAAGTAATGCAAAAGTATCAAAAGCAGTTGCAAGCAATAATGGCTGACGAGGATCCAAACAAGCTAAAGCAAATGGCCGCCGCCGCGATGGGGGAGAAGTAGGTCAAACAAAAAGGCCGCGCTACGCGCGGCCTTTTTGTTTGACATTACATGTACTATGTTTTAGTATTGGGCCCAGTCTTAGGACTTTGAATGTTTGCTAAACATTCGAGCTCTTTCAAAAATGGTCTAGCAAGCCAAAATCTCTGGAGAAATCAATTGAAGGTTTATTACGACAAAGACTGTGACCTGAGCCTGATCAAAGGCAAAAAAGTCACCATCGTGGGCTATGGTTCACAGGGCCATGCGCATGCGCAGAACCTGAACGACAGCGGTGTGAAGGTCACCGTTGGCGCGCGCAAAGGCGGCCCGAGCTGGGACAAAGCGAAGAAGGCTGGCCTCAAGGTTGCCGAAGTAGCCGAAGCCGTCAAGACTGCCGACGTGGTCATGATGTTGTTGCCGGACGAGCAGATCGGTGCGGTGTACAAGAACGACATCGAGCCGAACATCAAAAAGGGCGCATCGCTCGCTTTTGCACATGGCTTCAACGTGCACTATGGCTGCGTGATCCCGCGCGCTGACCTGGACGTATGGATGGTCGCACCAAAGGCGCCTGGTCACACGGTACGCTCGACCTACACCCAAGGTGGCGGCGTGCCGATGTTGATCGCTATGCATGCTGACAAGACTGGTAAGGCTCGCGCTCTCGCACTGTCATACGCATCCGCCAACGGTGGCGGTAAAGCCGGCATTATCGAAACCAATTTCCGCGAAGAAACCGAAACTGACCTATTCGGTGAACAAGCGGTACTCTGTGGCGGTGCCGTCGAGCTGATCAAAGCTGGTTACGAGACGTTGGTGGAGGCCGGCTACGCACCCGAGATGGCCTACTTCGAGTGCTTGCACGAGCTGAAGCTGATCGTCGACCTGATCTATGAAGGTGGCATCGCCAACATGAACTACTCGATCTCGAACAACGCGGAATA
>CAYJDH010000019.1:0-5906 GCA_964368915.1 uncultured Candidatus Saccharibacteria bacterium | reverse complement strand
CCCAGCCACTTTTCTCACCTATTATTGTAAGAGGCAAGCCGAACTCACTGTTCTGACTTTTCTCTGTACCGCGCACTGACAAGTCAGACAGTGCCGCAGCGATGCTGTCTTTGGTTGAAGTCTTGCCGAGATTACCAGTGACGCCAATTATAAATGGTTTGTGTTTCCTTATAATAAGCTTGGCCTCCCAAGTGATGATAGTGACTATGATGTATTTAATGAGCTCCTTCATGAATATATTCAGTGTATCTTAACTTCGTAAATGTGCGTACTCTTTACAGTCACATTTCTTTAATTTCTTTCCACTGCCGCATGGACATGGGTCATTGCGTCCTAGGTCACCGACTTCATTTTTAGTCTTTACCACTTCTTGCATACGCATTTGCATTACTACTCCATCAATATGCTCGATAAATGCAGACAGGTCACTCTTCACACGACCGTCTAAATGTTTGTACATTCCTAGACCTTCACGTTTGTACTCGACAAGTGGATCACGTTGTCCATATGCGCGCAGGTTAACTGTCTGACGCAAGTTCTCCATATGCTCGAGATGATCCATCCATACTACGTCGTAAATCTGTAGCAATACTGCACGGACAAGAGATAGGAACTCTCCTGGGTATTTGATACGCTTGTCGCTGATCATCGCTGCCACCTTTTCATCTTTTGATATCTCTGCTAATACTGACTCGATGTATTCGGTGTCATTCTCGAGGACTTTGCGGCGTCTCTCATACACACTGGTACGTTGCTGATTGAGGACGTCGTCATATTGTAATGTATGTTTACGAGTGTCAAAATGGAAACCTTCTATTTTCTCCTGTGCGGTCTCGAGTGCGCGAGATACCATTTTGTTTGATATTGCCTCGTCCTCTGGGATGCCAAATTTACCCATCATAGTCTTTATCCTGTCTGATCCGAACACACGCATGAGGTCATCCTCTAGTGACACATAAAACTGTGTCTCACCCAGATCTCCCTGACGTCCTGAACGTCCACGCAGCTGATTATCAATACGGCGTGCCTCGTGTCTCTCTGTACCGATTACAAACAGACCTCCCATGTCACGCACATCCTCATACTCTGCTTGTGTAGAATGTGTTCCTCCTAATTTGATGTCCACTCCACGACCGGCCATGTTCGTAGCGATAGTAACAGCGCCACGTTTACCAGCGTCAGCGATGATCTCACCCTCACGTTCGTGATTCTTTGCATTCAGTACTGCATGAGACACACCTTCACGCTCTAGGTATTTTGATAATGTCTCATTGTTCTCAATAGAAATAGTACCAATGAGAACTGGCTGACCCTTTTCATTCAGCTCTTTTACCTTTTTAGCCAATGCTTTGTATTTACCTTTCTCAGACTGGTAAATCAAGTCTCCATGGTCAACACGCTTGATAGCATTATGTGTTGGTACTGTGGTAACAATTAGACCGTACACCTTGAAAAACTCCTCGGCATTTGTCTTTGCTGTACCAGTCATACCTGATAACTTTGTATAAAATCTAAAGTAGTTTTGGAAAGTGATAGACGCCACTGTGCGTGACTCTTTTTGTACCTCTACACCTTCCTTTGCCTCTACGGCTTGGTGCAGTCCATCTGACCAACGGCGTCCTGGTTGCATACGACCAGTGAACTCATCAACGATGATGACCTCATTGTCTTTTACCACATACTCCTTTTCCCTAACATACAATGCTTTTGCTTTTACAGCTGTCTCGAGATGATGTACCAGCTTCATATTCTCAGCTGTATAAAGTGACGGGACTTTTAATTTTGATTCAGCTTTTGCTATGCCCGAGTCCGTCATAGCGATAGCGCGCTGTTTCTCATCTACTGTATAGTCAACATCTTTTACCATATTCTCTGCTAGCTGAGCGAACACACGATATAGATCCTCACTATCACGCGCAGCATTAGAAATGATTAGCGGTGTGCGAGACTCGTCAATCAATATCGAGTCCACCTCGTCTACTATTGCAAAGTAATGTCCACGTTGTGATGTCTCCTCCATGCTGTATACCAAGTTGTCACGCAAATAGTCGAAACCAAACTCATTGTTTGTTCCGTATGTTACGTCCGCAGCATAGGCCTCACGTCTGTTACAAGCAACTAGATAGTCATACTCAACTTTGTATGCACCTGCCTCATCACGAACTCTATCCTCCTCTTTATTCATCACCTCTGTGTATAGATAGCTCTTCTCGTGATTGATAATACCTACAGATATTCCTAGAGCAGCGTATATTTGCCCCATCCATACTGCGTCACGACGAGATAGATAGTCATTCACTGTTACCACATGCACACCTTTTCCAACCAATGCATTTGCATATGCTGGCAATGTTGCAACCAAAGTCTTTCCCTCTCCTGTTCTCATCTCTGCTATGTGCCCCTTGTGTATCAACATTCCTCCGATTAGCTGCACACGATAATGCATCATGCCTAGTGTACGTCTCGCTGCCTCACGACAAAGTGCAAATGCAATGTGTATATTTGCATCCAGCTCCTTTGCAGGGTCCGCCGCTGCGCGTATCTGATCGCGAAGTGATAGTGATTTTTGTTTTAGATCTGCGTCAGAGAGAGTCTTTAGCTCCTCCTCCATATCCAAAGTCTTTTTAACTGTCGGCTCAAGCTTTTTTATAAAACGTGCGTCTTCTCCAGGGAATATTTTAGAAATTAATGACATCGCCATATTATAACACAAAACCTATGTTGATAAAAGCTTAAAACTTCATAATTTATATACAGTTTTTGTATATAATATATAGTGATGCTGAGTATTTTAAATAAAATAACAGAGAGAATACTCGATACATTATTCCCCAAACAATGCCTATTTTGCGGGACTAGTAATGTGCTGCTTTGCAAAAGTTGTGAAGCTGATCTCGAGGTTAACAACTCACCACTCCCCGACTGGATAGAGACTAGATATTCTTATAAAGATGATCGCGTCAGGAAAATAATATTTAAAATAAAATACAATCACACTCCCGAGCTAGGAATTGAGATGGGGCAATATGTATCGCCATATATAAACACAAACGACTCGATACTGATACCTATTCCAATATCAAAAGAGAGGCTCGGCAAAAGAGGTTACAATCAGGCGCTGTACATAGCAAATGGCATGTCACACACAAACACAGTGGACGCGCTCGAGAGAGTAAAAGATACCCAAAAGCTTTTTAAAACTAAACACAGAGATGAGAGAGCGGATGAGATCAAAGACTCTTTTGTGGTTAAGGAAAAATATAGAGAGTTTGTTAAGAACAAAAATATAATAATAGTAGATGACGTTACAACTACTGGCGCCACATTATATGAGGCTAGGAATGTTCTATTAAAATCTGATGCCAAATCAGTACGAGCATTTACCCTTGCGCACTAGTTCATCTTTTGTTTTATATCTTCGAGATCTTGATGCATATGCTGCAGCTCAACTTTTTCTAATTCTATCTCATCTTCTGTTTTCTCGCTCAACTTTTTCTCATGTTTTACACCAGTAATTATTATACTGTCTCCTATGAACACTGATACAAACAATCCTGTCACGAGCAATATCAAGACACCCATGAGCACTGATCCCACATCTGAAAACAATACTGACCCAATAATGGTGTTATGTTGCAACCAGTCAGCCGTATGCCATATACCTCTCCAAACCAGAACTATACCTATGCTACCAAAAAAAGAATATATGACCGGGTAACGTGACAGTCCTCCACGAACACCATCTTCTAACTTATCAAAAAAATTGACTATACTATTTATCTCTTTCATATTTATTTTGCTATATCAGATGATAACACCCCTATTTGCATGCTGCGCAATATTAGATTTGGTTTTTCATCTTGTCCGTGTTTTTTCATAAATACAGATGTACCATCATTGCCACACACACGAGTGATAGCCTTTACACCTCCCGGATGAACAGAGACAAACTTTGTAATGTCATATACATTGCCGTTGATGGTCGTATAGCAGCTAGACTCTGTGGCATTGGCCTGCACGTCAGCCAATGTAAATGTCTTTGTGGTTGACTGCTCAGATACTATAGGCAACACGGCAGCGTCACCTTCTGGCAATATATACAAAGCCGCGACAGCAGTGAATATCCAGAAAAATACAGAAACGAAACCAGAGATAAACAATTTTGCTTTTTCAGATCTGGTCGTATCTTTAAATTTTTTCTGTGTAGAGATTTTTATCAACCTGCCTATTACAAAAGCATTGATAACGAGAGCGAGGACGCTGGACATCTTTACATAAAAAGGTGCCGAGTTTAATAGTGTGTCAACATTTTGAGAGAACAATGCCGCACCGGAGGTAATCATGAGCAATAGTCCAAGCCAAGCTTGTTTGTGTAAACTTTTTACTTTATTTTCATCCAAAGTATTCACCTTACCCATTATCCATTTTGATCCAAGTAGATCAGATCTGAGTATAGTCACAAAACAGAAGGCCAAGGCTAATAAATGTATAGGTAATAGTATTTCTTCCATATTTTTTAGTATATAACGTAAAACACCTATTTCAAATAGTAATATATGTCTTTTTTAAGGTATTGCATATTCCTGCAGGAGTATTACACTTTAAAGCATATGGAAAATACAGAAAACCATGAGCACAATGCTCACCATGACGCACAACAGCATGCGCGCCATACAGTTAACAAATTAGAAGCTTGGATGGCTGACATCTTTAAAAATGCCCCACACTTACCAGAGGGTGGCAGAAAATGGCTAGTAGATGTAGCTCCATATATTTCATTAATATTTGGTATCCTTGGCGTTATAGCTCTTGTCACCGCAGGAGGAGCTAGCTTGATTGCGTTAGTATTAACATTTGGCGCAAGTATTGGACTAACACTACACATACTTATCAGTCTGGTGTCTGCGATACTTTTACTAATGGCATACAAAGGTCTAAAATCTAGAAGTAAATCTGGATGGAACTTTGCATTCTGGAGCGAGCTTGTTTCTGTGCTAGGTGTTCTGGTTGGTATTGTTACTATGTATGGTATGAATATCGGTGGACTCATCGGATGCCTCATCGGTTTCTATATATTGTTTGAGGTTCGCGAGCATTATAAATAAATCAAATATAAAAGGCGCCCGCTTCGCGGGCGCCTTTTATATTACAGATTCTCCACCCTCTCTATCTCTCTTATAGATTTGTTCCTATGTATCAACTCGTCATTACGCACTGACAAGAAAAATTCATATTGACTGACAGGATTCCTGCCATACCATCTCAGAAAGTCGCTATCAATAGTTCTCTTTTTCAAATTCTCGCCGTCTACTTTTAAGAATCTATCATATGACTCAAATGCATGCTGCTCAAAAAGATAATTGAGCTGATAAGAATATCTAGGTCTGATCATATAGAGTACATATGACATCCAAAAATAGAAAAATGCGAACAGCATAGGTATCAATGTGTGCACTATAAAATTCCCATAATAATGTTGCTTTCTCGCTAATTGCGATATCACAATAACATGCATAGTCTCATTCTCGGCTGACAACCTAGAAAACTCTGCTATCTTTGACAACTCCATAGCCTTTCTCTCATTAGCATAGAACATAGTCTGCAATGTGAACATAGCCGAGTCCCATGAATGATATGGCACGCGAGCGATAACCTCTACTGCTCTAAATTTCAAATACGACGGCTCATAACCATAGACGAGATTCCCAGCCGTCACCATGAACCAGCCCAATATTTTTGGCAGTATTGCCACCTTATAATTGTCCCCCTCATTTTTATAATCAGCGAGCACTTGCTCATCATTTAGCTGATGCACCAGCATTTCAAATTCCTCATTTTCTTTTCTAGTTTCCATCTTTTCAGTATATTCCCGAGACAAAAAATATACAAATCAAAAACGGCACCGC
>CAYJDH010000018.1:4311-7595 GCA_964368915.1 uncultured Candidatus Saccharibacteria bacterium | reverse complement strand
CAGAACAGTGAGTTCGGCTTGCCTCTTACAATAATAGGTGAGAAAAGTGGCTGGGGTAATGTATTTAAATGGGTGTATGTTATTTATCGTGGTGTCGCTGTTTATTTTGCAAAGTCTTATCCAAAATATCTAGTGTTGGAAATTGGTGCTGACCACAAGGGTGACATTGAAAGTGTTTCAAAGTGGCTCAAAACTGACATCACAGTATTGACTCAATTCTCAGAGATACCCGTACATGTTGAGAACTTTGCAAATAGGGAGGAGCTAATAAGAGAGAAAAAGTATCTAGTAGACGCCATTAAAAAGGGTGGGCTATTCGTATACAACGCTGACTGTAAAGATAGCGTTGACATAGCGGAGGGTGTAAATGGGAACAAGATCTCATTTGGTATACATGCTGGAGACTATGTAGCGAGACAAATAGTCAACACTTTGAATCCAGCACAAGTCTCTGCAGTGGTGCAATACGGTGAGGGATCAAAACTCGACATTGTCTGTAAAGACGTACTCGGCGAGAGTCCTATACTTTGCGCATTGCCGGCCATTGTTATCGCTCGCCATTTAAAGGTGGACCTACTCGACGCCTCAAAACACATCACAGATATGCATCGAGCTGGTGGACGCATGAGAGTCTTGCCTGGCAAATCAGGGTCAATTATCATAGACGACACATACAACGCCTCACCACTCGCCACAGAGCACGGTATCAAAACATTGGGCACACTCGATGTAAAGGGGCGCAAGATAGCCATAGTTGGTGACATGCTCGAGCTGGGTGAATATACTCGTGAGGCACATTTGAAAGTAGGCAAATACGCACAACAACATTCTCATATGCTATTCACTGTGGGGAACAGGGCTCGTGCTGTAGCCGAGGGGGCGCTAGACAACGGTATGCATGACGGAGACGTGGTGCAGTGTGATAACGCACGCGATGCAGCCCGTGAGGTTTTGAATATTTTAAAAGAGGGAGATGTGGTGTATGTAAAGGGTTCGCAAGGTATGCGTCTCGAGCGTGCTGTGAAGATGTTGCTCGCTGATCACATTGACCCGACCACTGCTCTCGTCCGTCAGGAGGAGGAGTGGCTAAAGAGATAGACTACTTTTTCTTTCCCAGTGTTATAAATAGATACGCCACGAACACCACAGCTAGAGTACTGGTTACCCATATCACATTTTGATATATCATCTCGCCGGCATATGCAAATATGAATGCAAACGGGGTGATGCCAATCAGTGTCGTCACTGCATTCATCTTGTATGTCACGCGCCTTGAAAACAGTGCCAGGGCATACGACAACACATCCACAGGTATAGTCATGCGCAGCAGTATCAGTTTCCAAAACATATTTTTGTCCCCCACCAGCTTGTCGATGTATAGATAGTTTTTAAAAGATGGGAACCTCTCGAGTAGGTACTCGTTATAATATCTTCCTATTGCAAAAGCGATGACTGACCCCAGCCACCATCCGAGTATGCAAAGTATCGCCGCCCAAAACGCTCCAAACATAGACACCCCGAGCGGTATGAACATCATGTTTGTAAAAGATGGGAACACAGTTGCCAACGCCGCCAGTCCGACGAACACCCCGATTATCATGTTCGGATGCACCATGCTGTATTGCAGCACATCCTCTTTCAGATACACAGATAACCACACCCCGAGCAGGAGTATGGTGAGTGTAACGAGTAGGGGCTTGATGAGTGGGGTTATATTATGCATTTATTAATTTCATTTTCCCACACATCTATTGCGTCGCTACATATTGTTAATAAGTCTCCCAAAATATCTCCACCCTCATTTACAATATTACCAGTAATAACAAGCGCAACTGTTCCGCCACCACCAGTTTCGGTCCTCATTTTTCCTGTGGCTATGTCATGTGTAACAATAGTATAAGCACCAGCCTGACTTCCTGCTGACATTTGCAATACTTGCTGTAGGTTTATTATTTTTGGCAAAAAACCAGATCTCGGCGGTTTATCTAACTCTAGATGTTTTTCTATGTTATTAAGGTCATGAATTATTGCAACATTATTTTTGTTTGAGTTGATCACTTCTTCAACGTTAAAATCTATATTATTCTTAGCGCAATAAACTTTTAGATGATCTTTTAAGAGGGCTATGTTAGCGATAAGTGAAAATATTGAATTTTTTAATTCAGTTTCAGTTTTACCATTATTAAAATCAATATGAATATAATTAAAGTTATTCGAAGTTTCCATTCCAATTCTTAAGTTAGATAGATCATTGTTTTCCAGTAATGAAAATGATTGGTATATTCTTTCTAATCTTTGGTTTAAATTGTTAGCATCCATTTTTGTGATCCCACGGGGAGTCGAACCCCGGTTAACAGATTGAAAACCTGTTGTCCTAACCATTAGACGATGGGACCAATGACCCATAATATAACACATTTTTTGGGCTTTGAAAACGGGAACCGGGTCCCACTTTAAAATGAAAATGGGAACAAAAATCTAGTCCTCGAGACGTTTCAAATACGAGGCCATGGTGTCGTGGTCACGCCTTATACTCTCAATATGAGTGACCACATTTTGCAAACTGGTGAACACGTCCCCGGTCCAAGTGTACAAGGCATAGATAGAGCCTATTTTGATGCGACCACGGAGGAATAGGGAAACGGCTATGACTAGGGAGAAGTATCTGGCAAATATTATCAGCATCTCGCGTCTGTGACCATGGGCTAGGGCGTAGCTCCAGGTTAAGGTGTGGTATTTTAAGAAGTTGAGACTGCGATGTTTCCAATTGACGGTGTTCTGCTCCATCATCGGAGAGTGGAAGGTGGTGAAGTTCTTGATCCAGATTACCAGTATTAATATTTTTAGAATACACCAAAAGGCGATGAATGGTGAATAGTGTGCGATGGCGACAATGATAAGAAATAGATATGAGAAAGTTGGCAGTACATAGTTAAAATACACCACAACCAAGTTTTTGATTGCTAGTTCGCCTTTTGTTTTGATGGCGTCACTGGCATCTATCTTTTTCTCGCTATAATTCTCTAGGAATGTGTGCAGCTTGGCCTCTATTTTCTTGAGGCTGTGTATGCGCTGGAAATAGTTCAGCTTGTTGAGGGCTAAATGTATGAATGGGTATATGAATAGTATCAATATGACCATATTCACATCACGCATATACAGCTGATTGATAATCTCGGCAAATAGGAATGTTATGAATATTTTGGATGCCTGTATAGCAAAGTTAACAGCGAACTGTATATAAAAATCACGATGAAAAGAGCGAAGGATTTTCCATAGTTTCA
>CAYJDH010000018.1:0-4211 GCA_964368915.1 uncultured Candidatus Saccharibacteria bacterium | reverse complement strand
GCGAACTGTATATAAAAATCACGATGAAAAGAGCGAAGGATTTTCCATAGTTTCAATGTTAAAAACTCTTTTGGCATTTGATATTTAGTATAGCAAAAACTCTCCAGATTTTTGGAGAGTTTTTGACAGTTTGTTTTTATTTTGTTTTGAGATGTACGTATATGTCCTCGATGGCACGCACTGCGTCACCTGATGCGATGTTGTTCTGATGATACAGGATATTGGTACAGTCTCCTGCAGCCCATATGCCTGGTCCTGCTTGCTGTGTCCATGGGTCTATCTTTACACGCCCACCCTCGTCGAGAGTGACAACGTCCTTTGCCCAAGCCGTAGCCGGTATCTGCCCAACTTCTACGAATACTCCTGACACATCTAGTTTTACTGTCTCACCAGTAGATGTTTTGTAGCTGAGGCCATTCACAAATCCATCTCCATGTATTTCAGTCGGAGAGACATTCTCAATCAATGTGAATTTAGGATTGGCTTTTAACTTTTCAATTGTTATGGCGTCAGCCCTTGCCTCACTGCGTGAGAGTAGGGTAACTGATTTACAATATGCGAGCAATTGAGCTGCTGATTCGAATCCTGCATTACCACCACCAACAACCACAACATCCATATCGCCAAAGAATGGTCCGTCGCAGCTGGCACAATAGGTGAGACCTTTGTGTTCAAATATATCAGCTCCGGGGACATCTAGTTTACGGCGTTGTGAGCCAGTGGTAATGAGTAGTGATGATCCAGAGAATGCCTCGCCATTTTCGAGTGTGACAGATACTGTACCGTCTGTACGGGTTGCAGATGAGACATATTGCCCCTCATTTATAGTTAGGAATTCACCGGCATATTCTGCCACGTGGCTCTTTAAATTTTTAGCCAAGTCAGCACCAGAGATATGTGGTGTACCTATCCAGTTTTGTATGTCGTCAGAGACTACACTTTGTCCGCCCCATTCTTTTAAAATGAGTAGGGTATGAAGTTGCTTGCGTGCAGCATATACTGCCGCTGAGGCTCCAGCTGGTCCACCACCAACGATAATAAGGTCATATGTCATAATGATGGTAATTATATCATAAAAGTGCCGCCCGGAGGGCGGCACTTTTATGTTTTATTTCTTACGGCGTTGCAAGAATGGTGGGAGAGATCCCCAGTCGTCGTCCTCTTCCTCGTCTATTGTTGCTACTGGTTTTGTAGTCTTCTTGTCTTCTGTGAACTTTTCAACTTTGTTTTCTTTTTCTGTTGTATTGGTTTCGGTCAAAGAGTTTTCAATTCTGTTGTCTACATCTTTCTTTTGTACTGTGTCGCGAACAGTAGCCTCCGGCTTTACCTCTGTTTTAGTTGTCTCACGATTATAAAAACTATCTCTCTCCTCAGAATGTCTGCGAGATGTTGGGAATCCAGTGGCGATAACAGTTACTTTGATCTCATCTTTTTTGAGAGACTCGTCATTGTATATACCGTAAATTATCTTTGCGTCATTGCTTACTGACTCTGTGACTATGCGTGATGCGTCAGCAGTCTCGAGTAGTGTCAGGTCTTCTGATCCAAATATTACGTATAGGAGTCCTGTGGCGTTATTGATAGAGATATCTAGTAATGGATTAGATATTGCGGCTGTAGCGGCCTCGATAGCGCGATTTTCGCCCACACCTTTACCAACACCAAATAGGGCAGTACCAGAGTCTTTTAATATACGTCTGATATCGTTAAAGTCTAGATTCATGCGACCAGAGAGTCTGATGATCTCCGAGATGCCTTCTACTGCTTGTTTCAATATCTCGTCACACATTGCGAACGCCTCGGTCACAGTTGTATTTTTGTCCACAACTGATAACACGCGATCATTTGGGATGGTAATGAGGGCGTCTACCTCTTTTTCCAATTCCTCCAGACCCTTCTCAGCTAGTCTCATGCGCTGCGCACCCTCGAAAAAGAATGGCTTTGTGGCAACAGCTACAGTCAGTATGCCTTCGTTTTTACAGATGCTCGCAACAATAGGGGCAGCACCGGTAAATGTTCCACCTCCACACCCTCCTGCAATGAACACCATATCGGCACCCTTGATTGCCTCCATGATCTCCTCACGAGTCTCCTCAGCAGAACGTTTACCAACTTCTGGATCCATACCAGCACCGAGTCCACGTGTTAGATTTTTTCCGATGTGTATTTTCTTTTCTGCTAGACAGTTGTGTAGGTCCTGAGTGTCAGTGTTAATCGCGATGAATTCAACTCCTTTGATTTTAGAGTTAACCATGTGATTGAGTGCGTTTTTACCAGATCCTCCGATACCGATAACCTTGATATTTGCTGCTGTTTCTATTGTTGTTCCTGTAATTTTAGCCATACTTTTTATTTGTGTAATAATAGCAAGTATACCAAAGAAACGGTTATGTAGCTAAATTGACAAAAAGGGGTTCTATGGTAGAAATCTCTTTATAAATACAGCACTTTTTATCCATCCACGTTTTAATATTGAAAAGTAGAGACCTGTTTCTGAGATAGACTCGGCAAAGAAAGTCAGCCCATACACGCGGGCATATCTGACGTCATTAATATAAAATTTATTTGTTGTCGCTATGTTACGCATTGCATTACCGATAGGAAGCTTTAATTCAAATCTAAAATAATGTTCTATCTTTGGCAACAATGATGTACCACCGAGTAGTACCACTCCAGCAGGAAGCAGCTCGGCACGCATTATACGATTGAGCTCGTCTGTTATCTTGATTGCCATATCACTCACTCTCGCTTCGACTATCTCGTCGTATCTGCGTTTGCTGTACTCGGTGTCGTTGTTGCCGTGCTTGATCTCCTCGGCTATGTCCACTGGGACACGTAGGCCTAGGGCTATGTCGCTAGTTATCTGTTCGCCTCCAGCCTTGATAACGCTCACGAGCATCGGCACACCATTTTCGTATACGCATATTGATGTTGTGTCAGATCCTATATTGATGCTCGCAGCGCCGATACGTTTTTCTCTTTTTGATAGTGATACATAAGCGTCAGCGAGTGGGGCAGCTATTATCATGTCTATGTCTATACCCAGGTCGTCAAATGTAGACATTATTATTTCTTCTTGTTTTGCGTCATCTGTGATTAGCAGTATCTTGCTCTCTATTTTACTGCCACGCAAATCCTCTGGGCTGCCGACAATCTCAACACCATCAACCCAGTTTTTAACTGGTATGGCGTGCAATATGGTTTTGTTTTTGGCACCTTCGCATTTTTCTTTTGCGAGTGACGTTAATTTTTCTATATCTAAAAAGTTAATGACGCCATCAGCGCGCGATACAAATGTGTTCACAGTCGTGCTGCTGCTGCGTATACCTACGCCACCAATACCAACCAAAACTTGCCCAGGTATTTTCCTATATGTTTTTAATATTTTTTTAATCAGGTTATTAGCAGAGACTTTAAATGCTTCTTCGTCAGTTATAACTCCGCACGAGACTCCACCAGACTGTTCGTCAAAAATGTCGAGCAATGTCCCGTCTGGAGATGTGACTGCAGCACGTAATGTATATGACCCTATATCAATACCGAGACGCAGGTTCTCAATGGACAATTCTTTTTTATTTTGTGAATTTTTCTGTGAGCTCATTTTCTAGTTCTTCCATTGTACTACTATGAGCGTGTCCTTTCAAATGCAATATCCCGTGAACGACTAATAACACGAGGTATTTTTCATAACTCATATCAAAATCACGATATTGTTTTCTCGCAACTGATTTGCAAATGTATATTTCTCCCTCTGTATCAGATAGTGGAAATGTCAGAACATTTGGTACATAGTCTTTGTTTCTGTATTTTTTGTTTAAAGCGAGGCCTTTTGTTGGCCCA
Source organism: uncultured Candidatus Saccharibacteria bacterium (assembly GCA_964368915.1). Classification (GTDB taxonomy): domain Bacteria; phylum Patescibacteriota; class Minisyncoccia; order Phycocordibacterales; family UBA5272; genus JAUPVO01. The sequence continues at coordinate 371 of CAYJDH010000018.1, read as the reverse complement.
ATGAAAATGAGAGACAACTCAAACTTTTTACCAAGTATATGATTTTTAATTTGCAAAACAGGCACATCTGGGATGGTGCCTGTTTCCGAAACTATCTCAATATTTGGTAGAGAGATGCGCATGTCTTAGCGTTTCTTTTTCTCCATTACAACTCCGAGTCTTTTCAATTTGTTGTATTTGATTCCTGCTGCCAATTTTTTCAATTTACCTCTTTTTACCTTTAGGGCAGACAGCTCACGCTCTGCGTATCTGATACTGCGTACACGAGGTAGTATTCCAGCCTCCTGCACCTTTTTTTGAAATCTACGTAGCAAAGTAACCGCTGGTTCGGTTTTGTTCTTTTCTACTTTTACGTTAATCATAGTCATGGG
>CAYJDH010000017.1:0-9208 GCA_964368915.1 uncultured Candidatus Saccharibacteria bacterium | reverse complement strand
GCCAAATTTTGAGACAAAGTTACCATTGGTATCAAATAGCTGAACTCGATTATTAGATGATTCTACAACAAAAACTCTATCTTGTGAGTCTATTCCTATACCCCAAGCTCCACCAAATTCCCCATCCCCAGATCCAGTTGTTCCAAATTTTAAAATAAAGTTACCGTCGCTATCGAACTTTTGAACCCTGTTTAAAATCGCATCAGTGACATAAATATTATCCTGAGAGTCAATAGCTATTCTTGTTGTAAAAGTAAAATCTCCGTCAGACGTGCCAGGCTTACCAAATGACAACAAATATACTCCCGAGGAGTCAAACTTGTGAACAAAATAATAGTCGATAATATATTTGTTACCCTCCGAGTCAAAGGCAAAATCATTTACATAATACAGTGGGAGATATCTATCCCCGGGAGAGAACGTCGGCTGCTCACCAATAGACCTACTAAAAACATAATTCACACTAGCTCCTGTTTTACTTATATATAAACACACTGCAAATATGACTATAATCAATATTATCAGAATGTATTTTAGGTGATAGTTTTTAATATTAAACATAGGCTTAATGTGTTTGTTATCAGTATACTAAATATATACATATAATGGGACCATTTAATCAACAACAAAACACCCCCGCTAAAGGCGGGGGTGTTTTGAAATGGAACCTAGTTCTCGTTTTTATAGACCTAGTTTAGCCTTTGCAGTTGCTGAAAATTCAACTGACTCAAAAGTTAATTTCTTGTCCAATGTACCTGTAGCCATTATTTTGACTTTTGGTATACGTCCGTTTCTCATGTTTATGATACCAGCTGCAACGAGAGATGTAGGAGTGATAACTGTGCCGTTCTCAAAAACATTGAGTTCAGCTAGATTCACTGCTACTGACTTCTCGCGGAAAGCCTTGTTCATATTCATTCCACGTCCACGCAATTTTGGAAGTTTCTTGATGATATCACGCATCGCTGGGCGACGTTTGTTACCAGCACGAGCTGTTTGTCCTTTGCCTCCGCGACCTGATGTCTTGCCACGTTTACCTCCGCGACCTACTTGGCGCTGTTTGTCATTTGCATTTTCTCTTATGATCTGATGTGTTTGCATATAATTTATATTAAGCGATAGTAGCTATTTGAGCCAAAGCCTTCATAGTTGCGCGAGCGTTGTTAAGTTTGTTTTTTGTACCTCCGTGGAACTTTGCAGTCACATTTTGTGCGCCTGCCAAGTTCAGGATCACACGAGCAGAAGATCCTGCAATTAGACCCTTACCTTTGTTTGGAGATATCCAAACTTTAGCAGTGTCATACTTTGCCTCAACTTCATGCACAATAGACTTGTTATCTGTTAGGTTCAGCTTGATCATGTTCTTGCGAGCACTTTTCAAAGCTTTTGCCATTGCCGCCTGTGTGTCAGTGGCTTTACCTGTACCGAGTCCAACGCGACCATTTTTATCACCTGCGACTAGTGTCACATGTAGTGAAAATCTACGGCCGCCAGATACCACACGAGTCACACGACGAACGTCGAGTGTCTTTTGGTCAAACTCAGGCTTCTCACGAGGAGCGCGAGGTCCACGATTGTCGCGTCTCGGTCCACCCTTACCTCCACCTGCTCCTCCACGACCCATAGGTGGTCTGCGTGTTGCAAATTTTGGCTTTGCGTCAGCTGCTGCTATAACTGGTGCAACAGCCTCTGCGGCTGGAGCCTCAGAAACAATAGCCTCTGGTGCAACTTCTACTGCAGGAGTCTCTTCTACAGCTGGTGCTGGAGTATCAACTACTGGCACCTCGACAACTTCTTCTGTTTTAATTATTTCTTCTGACATATTTTTAGAATACTAATCCTGCTGCGCGAGCTGCGTCAGCGAGAGCTGCTACACGACCTTTATAAGCAAATCCACCGCGGTCAAATACAACCTTGGTAACACCTGCTTTCTTTGCTGCGTCAGCGAGAGTCTCACCAACTTTTTTAGCACGATCCATTTTGGTCATTTTACCAAACTTTAGATCAGATGCTGCCGCTACTGTAGATTTTGTGTCGTCGTTAATAAGCTGTGCATAGATATATGCATTTGAACGGAAAACCGCCAATCTTGGCCTCTCCGCAGTTCCCGATATACGAGAACGGATTTTCTTGTGTATGCGAAGACGTTTTTCTGTATTATTCTTTTTCATATACTATGCTGATTTCTTACCTTCTTTACGACGGATGACTTCTCCTTCGTAGCGTATACCTTTACCTTTATACGGCTCAGGTTTTTTGTTTTTCTTTACTTGCATTGCGAACAATGTCACAGCCTCTTTGTCTATACCAGTGATAGTTAGCTCAAGCTTTTCAGCTTTTACCTCTAGTCCCTTTGGTATATCCATAACTATAGGATGTGAGAAACCTAGGGCAAGTTTTAACTTATCACCTTGGACTTCCCATTTGAAACCTACACCTTCTACTATTAATTTTTTAACAAACGGAGTCTGCACACCTAGTATCATCGCTTTTACGCGTGACATATATGTACCCCAGAGGCTACGCGCAAACTTGTCGTTGCGACGAGGCTCTGATGTTAGACTGCCATTCTCGATCTTGAGTGATACTTCATCACGAATAGGGAGAACGAGTTCTCCTTTTGGACCTTTTACAGTCACATCCGTGTTTGTGATATTCACCTCTACACCTGTTGGTATAGTGATTATTTGTTTTCCGATTCTGCTCATAATGTTTTAGAAGATTTCAAATAGTGCCTCTCCACCTGTATTAGTAGCACGGGCCGCACGGCCAGTCATGATACCTTTTGGTGTTGATAATATTACATTACCAAAGCCGTTTCTGATCTTATTTATATCTGTGATTTTGTAATACACTCTACGACCTGGTCTTGAAATGCGTTTGACCTCTGTTATTTTATGCTTCTTGTCATTGTCATAATTTAGGACAACTTCAATAGAATAATTTTCCGGGTCAGCGTGTACCGCCTTAACATATTCTCCATCCTTGAGAGCCTCGAGGATACTGAGTATATATTTTGAGTAAGGTACGACGACTTTTTCTTTTCTGACAACTCCTGCATTTCTTAGAGTTGTGAGAAGGTTTGCGATGCGATCCATAATAATAGATTTACCAAGATGCCTTTTTTACTCCCGGGATAAGACCTTCACTTGCTAATTCGCGGAAACAGTGGCGGCAAACGCCAAAGTCTCTCATGAAGCCGTGTTTACGACCACATTTGAAACATCTGTTGACGATACGTGAAGAGAATTTCGGTTTCTTTAGGGATCTTGCAATAACTGATGTTTTTGCCATAATAATATTTCTCTTTGCTATTTTAATATCGAGTATATATGTGTATGTTAGCTAAAATCATACACAGACACGCTGATTAAAATAGCTAACACATAATAACACAAAAATTATACTATTTCAATACTCCCCTCGTCCTTGGCCCCACCACTCCCCACCCTGTTCCCACCTCTGTTCCTTGGCAGACTATGTTCATCTGGCATTGATATCTCTGTACAGCTTTGTAGGTTAGATTACCAAAGTATCCTGTGACAAGGGCTTCTGGGTATATGCCTGGTAAGCTAGATAGATATTGTTGGAGAGTTGAGACATCTGTTCCTGACATACCTCTCTTTAGGTTTCTAGAGAACTTGATAGAGACAGTGTTTAGAGAGTTGATGGCTTGTTGTATTGGGTTAGAGGCTATGGTGACAGGTGTATTGTTGAGGCTCTCTGTTTGAGCATTGATTGGGAGTATTATCCCTCCTCCACTTGTTGTATTGGTGGTGGCTACTGGCGTAGCAAACAGTGCAAAGTCTGAGAAGGATGAGGTATAGCAAGAGACAGTGTTGGAGGTGGTGATGCATCCTGTTAGGGGGTGCCAAGATGATCCGTCATAGCGGTATATAGAGAGAGTGTTGGGGTCTATACCACTTAGACTAGAGAAAGTGATAGATACCAGTATAGGGTTGGTAAAGGTGGAGATGATGGAGTTGTTGGTGTTATCTATAGCCGTTAGGTGGAAGACTTCACTAGTTACTGCTGTTTTACCACTTGGGGTACTAGCTAGTTGGAAGAAGGTGGTGGGTTCTATTTTGTTAGCTTGGAAGACTATGTCAGTACTAGTGCTGGAGACACTTGGTGGTATAGAGATAGCTAGAGAGGTGTTGGAGACAGTACTGGTGGCTGTGCTTGAGGCTGCTATAGAGGCAGAAGAGATAACAGGAGAGGAGTTGGTACAGCCTGCTGTGTTAAAAGAGGTAGAGGTGGATATAGTGGTTACTAGATCAGCATTGGTTGATTTGACTCTATATGAGTATGTACTGCAAGAGAGGAGGTTGGATAGAGTCACTGTGTGGCTAGTGACACGAGGAGAGGTGTCACTCTCTACTGTGCTGGTACCGAATGAAGTGGTTAGTCCATACTCTACTTGGCTTGAGGCTGCTGCTGAGGAGGTCCAGGTGATGGTGGCAGTGCTGGTGCTGGCGGTGCTTGAGACTGAGGTGAGGAGGAGGGGAGCAGAACTGAAAACTAAAATATTATTGCCGGATCTATTCGACACATAAATATCACCATCGGATGCCACGAGCAACTCGTCAGGAAAATAAATACTGTTGTTAGACAAACTGTAACTCCCAAACTTTGAGACAAAGTTACCGCTACTGTCAAACTTTTGTATGCGACTATTATCTGTATCAGAAACATATATATATCCGAGGTCGTCCACATCAACGCCTTTAGGGTTAGACATATTCCCATCCCCAGATCCAGCTGTTCCAAACTTTGAGACAAAGTTACCGCTACTGTCAAACTTTTGTATGCGATTGTTGTTTGTATCTGCTATATAAATATTCCCAGCTGCGTCCAGAGCTATACTTTGTGGATCAGAGAACTGTCCGTCACCAGACCCAGTTGTGCCAAATTTTGAGACAAAGTTACCATTGGTATCAAATAGCTGAACTCGATTATTAATAGAATCAAGAACATACAGCTGTCCAGATGTTGTGGCTGCGAGACCACTAGATCTGCCAATTTGCCCATCCCCAGATCCAGCTGTTCCAAACTTTGAGACAAAGTTACCGCTACTGTCAAACTTTTGTATGCGATTATTAAAAAAATCCACCGCATAGATATTCCCGGCAATGTCTATTTCTATATCAGTAGGATAATTAAACTGTCCGTCACCAGAACCAGAGATACCAAATTGTGATATGTATACACCGCTACTGTCAAACTTTTGTATGCGATTGTTGTTACCGTCTGCAACATATATATATCCGTCTTCATCCAACGCGACATCAACAGCACCGTAGACCACACCATCTTGAGCTGGGAAAGCGTTGGATGCCCACATATTTATATAAGTCCCATCTGTATCAAATATAGAAATCTTATCATAATCAGAAATGTAAAGATTCCCATCTGGTCCAAATGTTATATCACTACTCTCTCCATAAAACTCACCCACACCCTGCCCAAAAGATCCGAAACTATCTATAAAAGCCGTAGAGGAGCTGTACTTTAAAATATAACCGAGATCAGAAAACACGTAAAGATTGCCATCATTATCCAGGTCTAAACCATAAAGATTTTCGCCTGGCGCAGAAAACTCTGTCACATAGTCAGTACTCGAGCTAAACTTTTGTACTCTTTCATTATAATAGTCAGATATATACATATTATCTTCGTCATCAAACGCTATATCACTAGGATAATTAAACTGTCCATCACCAGACCCAGTTGTGCCAAATTTTGAGACAAAGTTACCATTGGTATCAAATAGCTGAACTCGATTATTAGATGATTCTACAACAAAAACTCTATCTTGTGAGTCTATTCCTATACCCCAAGCTCCACCAAATTCCCCATCCCCAGATCCAGTTGTTCCAAATTTTAAAATAAAGTTACCGTCGCTATCGAACTTTTGAACCCTGTTTAAAATCGCATCAGTGACATAAATATTATCCTGAGAGTCAATAGCTATTCTTGTTGTAAAAGTAAAATCTCCGTCAGACGTGCCAGGCTTACCAAATGACAACAAATATACTCCCGAGGAGTCAAACTTGTGAACAAAATAATAGTCGATAATATATTTGTTACCCTCCGAGTCAAAGGCAAAATCATTTACATAATACAGTGGGAGATATCTATCCCCGGGAGAGAACGTCGGCTGCTCACCAATAGACCTACTAAAAACATAATTCACACTAGCTCCTGTTTTACTTATATATAAACACACTGCAAATATGACTATAATCAATATTATCAGAATGTATTTTAGGTGATAGTTTTTAATATTAAACATAGGCTTAATGTGTTTGTTATCAGTATACTAAATATATACATATAATGGGACCATTTAATCAACAACAAAACACCCCCGCTAAAGGCGGGGGTGTTTTGAAATGGAACCTAGTTCTCGTTTTTATAGACCTAGTTTAGCCTTTGCAGTTGCTGAAAATTCAACTGACTCAAAAGTTAATTTCTTGTCCAATGTACCTGTAGCCATTATTTTGACTTTTGGTATACGTCCGTTTCTCATGTTTATGATACCAGCTGCAACGAGAGATGTAGGAGTGATAACTGTGCCGTTCTCAAAAACATTGAGTTCAGCTAGATTCACTGCTACTGACTTCTCGCGGAAAGCCTTGTTCATATTCATTCCACGTCCACGCAATTTTGGAAGTTTCTTGATGATATCACGCATCGCTGGGCGACGTTTGTTACCAGCACGAGCTGTTTGTCCTTTGCCTCCGCGACCTGATGTCTTGCCACGTTTACCTCCGCGACCTACTTGGCGCTGTTTGTCATTTGCATTTTCTCTTATGATCTGATGTGTTTGCATATAATTTATATTAAGCGATAGTAGCTATTTGAGCCAAAGCCTTCATAGTTGCGCGAGCGTTGTTAAGTTTGTTTTTTGTACCTCCGTGGAACTTTGCAGTCACATTTTGTGCGCCTGCCAAGTTCAGGATCACACGAGCAGAAGATCCTGCAATTAGACCCTTACCTTTGTTTGGAGATATCCAAACTTTAGCAGTGTCATACTTTGCCTCAACTTCATGCACAATAGACTTGTTATCTGTTAGGTTCAGCTTGATCATGTTCTTGCGAGCACTTTTCAAAGCTTTTGCCATTGCCGCCTGTGTGTCAGTGGCTTTACCTGTACCGAGTCCAACGCGACCATTTTTATCACCTGCGACTAGTGTCACATGTAGTGAAAATCTACGGCCGCCAGATACCACACGAGTCACACGACGAACGTCGAGTGTCTTTTGGTCAAACTCAGGCTTCTCACGAGGAGCGCGAGGTCCACGATTGTCGCGTCTCGGTCCACCCTTACCTCCACCTGCTCCTCCACGACCCATAGGTGGTCTGCGTGTTGCAAATTTTGGCTTTGCGTCAGCTGCTGCTATAACTGGTGCAACAGCCTCTGCGGCTGGAGCCTCAGAAACAATAGCCTCTGGTGCAACTTCTACTGCAGGAGTCTCTTCTACAGCTGGTGCTGGAGTATCAACTACTGGCACCTCGACAACTTCTTCTGTTTTAATTATTTCTTCTGACATATTTTTAGAATACTAATCCTGCTGCGCGAGCTGCGTCAGCGAGAGCTGCTACACGACCTTTATAAGCAAATCCACCGCGGTCAAATACAACCTTGGTAACACCTGCTTTCTTTGCTGCGTCAGCGAGAGTCTCACCAACTTTTTTAGCACGATCCATTTTGGTCATTTTACCAAACTTTAGATCAGATGCTGCCGCTACTGTAGATTTTGTGTCGTCGTTAATAAGCTGTGCATAGATATATGCATTTGAACGGAAAACCGCCAATCTTGGCCTCTCCGCAGTTCCCGATATACGAGAACGGATTTTCTTGTGTATGCGAAGACGTTTTTCTGTATTATTCTTTTTCATATACTATGCTGATTTCTTACCTTCTTTACGACGGATGACTTCTCCTTCGTAGCGTATACCTTTACCTTTATACGGCTCAGGTTTTTTGTTTTTCTTTACTTGCATTGCGAACAATGTCACAGCCTCTTTGTCTATACCAGTGATAGTTAGCTCAAGCTTTTCAGCTTTTACCTCTAGTCCCTTTGGTATATCCATAACTATAGGATGTGAGAAACCTAGGGCAAGTTTTAACTTATCACCTTGGACTTCCCATTTGAAACCTACACCTTCTACTATTAATTTTTTAACAAACGGAGTCTGCACACCTAGTATCATCGCTTTTACGCGTGACATATATGTACCCCAGAGGCTACGCGCAAACTTGTCGTTGCGACGAGGCTCTGATGTTAGACTGCCATTCTCGATCTTGAGTGATACTTCATCACGAATAGGGAGAACGAGTTCTCCTTTTGGACCTTTTACAGTCACATCCGTGTTTGTGATATTCACCTCTACACCTGTTGGTATAGTGATTATTTGTTTTCCGATTCTGCTCATAATGTTTTAGAAGATTTCAAATAGTGCCTCTCCACCTGTATTAGTAGCACGGGCCGCACGGCCAGTCATGATACCTTTTGGTGTTGATAATATTACATTACCAAAGCCGTTTCTGATCTTATTTATATCTGTGATTTTGTAATACACTCTACGACCTGGTCTTGAAATGCGTTTGACCTCTGTTATTTTATGCTTCTTGTCATTGTCATAATTTAGGACAACTTCAATAGAATAATTTTCCGGGTCAGCGTGTACCGCCTTAACATATTCTCCATCCTTGAGAGCCTCGAGGATACTGAGTATATATTTTGAGTAAGGTACGACGACTTTTTCTTTTCTGACAACTCCTGCATTTCTTAGAGTTGTGAGAAGGTTTGCGATGCGATCCATAATAATAGATTTACCAAGATGCCTTTTTTACTCCCGGGATAAGACCTTCACTTGCTAATTCGCGGAAACAGTGGCGGCAAACGCCAAAGTCTCTCATGAAGCCGTGTTTACGACCACATTTGAAACATCTGTTGACGATACGTGAAGAGAATTTCGGTTTCTTTAGGGATCTTGCAATAACTGATGTTTTTGCCATAATAATATTTCTCTTTGCTATTTTAATATCGAGTATATATGTGTATGTTAGCTAAAATCATACACAGACACGCTGATTAAAATAGCTAACACATAATAACACAAAAATTATACTATTTCAATACTCCCCTCGTCCTTGGCCCCACCACTCCCCACCCTGTTCCCACCTCTGTTCCTTGGC
>CAYJDH010000016.1:0-9734 GCA_964368915.1 uncultured Candidatus Saccharibacteria bacterium | reverse complement strand
CTTCAATAGAACCATCTTTCAAAATAAATTTAGCATAGTTACGAATATCAATATCACTGATTTGTATTTGTTAGTTAGATTATTGTGGTGATAAAAAGTATTGTATAATATAAATACATGCCACAAGAATTATTATTCCCAGCCTTAGCAACAATGATAGCCCTGTGTATCTACACTGTTCAGGCTGCATACGTTGGAATTGCCAGAAAGAAATACAATGTAGAGGCACCAAAGATAACAGGTAATGACGATTTTGAGCGAGTGTTCCGTGTTCATTACAACACACTCGAAACCCTGCCGACATTTCTAATACCTTTGTGGATATTTGCATTACTCATCAGTGCCGGCGTCGCTGGCTGGCTAGGAATACTGTGGTCAGTTGGAAGAGTCGGATATATGTACGGATATTATAAAGCAGCAGACAAGAGGCACAGCTATGGATCATGGTTGTCCTCTATATCCTTTATAGTTCTCATTATCGGATCACTTTGGGGAATAATAAGAGGGATGCTGGGCTAAGCCTCTAGTAGATATTTAAACTAAGTAAAAAGCCACCGAAGGGTGGCTTTTTAGGCGAGAACATGATCAGAGAAGCCCAAGGACTTCCGAGACAGTTTCGGCGATCGGTCTGTTATTGTCGACAAAGTGAAACGGAAATAGTGATGCGCGAGCGTCGCTTTCCCAATTAGAACTTTGTTCCCATCTTTCGCGCATCAAGGTCATGTTATCCTTGCGTTCGACTATTCTCTTGATCAACACTTCTCGTGGAGGCGTGGTAAGAAAAACAGGAACGTGTACGTTCGGGAATGGTAAAGAAGATAGAAAGTCTCGCAAGGTAGGCATCACGTCTGGCGTGAGTATCATGATGCCGATGCCGTCAGTCTTTTCAGCGGCTAGAACGACAGACTCCCAGGGTGTTCCGTAATGAGTACCTGCGTGCTCCACATCCCAAAGAAAGACATCGTCAGCACAAAGCTTATCAAACACTTCTTTGGGGACTTGTCGGTATTCACCAGGAATATCAGAATCGCGAGCAGGTCGCGTTGTGATGCTGGTTACCATTTTGGCATTATGTCTGGCAGCGAGAATCTCTTTGGAGAGCCTAGTTTTCCCAGCGGCGGAAACGCCACTGAAAGTTAATATCGTTCCCACGGATTGCTCCTTAATTTGTTTGGTCTGTCGACACTCTACACCTTTTTGTTATTAATGTATACTGTTGTATGTGAACTCACCCGAAAACAACGGCAGAAGAGAATTTTTAAAACAAGCAGTTAGCTCTGTTGCCACTGCTCCTACATATGGTTTTCTACTCAATAAGATAAAATTTGATACACCCGGTACTCCAGATTACCAGGAGACTGTTGACAAGATGTTTGAAATTATAGAAGAGCAAGCTAAATTAGATAGAGGAATCAGCGGTGCCGTAAGTAATATAAAAGCGAATCTTAGAAAACTTCAACTGCAAATAGAGGTATATAAAAAAGGTGCAGCAAAATGTAGCAAAGAGGATATTTTGGACTGTCTGGATCAGGACTATTATTGCGCACAGCAAACCCCAGGCGCGGAAGATATGTTAGCGGAGATAGACAGAATGACGGAAAGGGTTAGAAGTTTGAACTAGATGAGCGTCATGTATATGTGTCTGTACTGTTATACATAATATGAACTACTTTAAAAAAGTGTCTACGGTTGTGGCTATTTTTAGTCTGGTCCTTGTGCCGTCTATGTCATTTGCACAAAATATGGATGGATCCAGTGACTCGACCAGCACAGTGAGGCAGTATGTGAATAACTGGAGGAGGGGGTCTAGTGATTTACAACAAAAAATTAACTTATTAGGGAGTATCGTCGAACAAAATGTATATATACCAGTACTGTTTGGCGTAGAGCTGAATAATATCTCTCCAAACTTTGGTGACCCGCGATCAAATGGCAGAACTCATGCTGGGGAGGACATAATGGCAACAAAAGGTATACCGATAGTGTCTCCTACAGCTGCTGTAGTGCTGCGCACAGGTGTTGGTCCTAGCGAAGGAAATTATGTTTACACTGCCAACCCAGGAGGTGAGACATTTGTATATATGCATTTGGATAAAATAGGTGAAGGTGTTGTATCTGGTACAGTACTCGCGAGAGGTGATCTCGTAGGATATATCGGCAACACTGGTAATGCGTCAGGCGGAGCTGCGCATTTACATTTTGAGATACACGATAACAACGGTACACCAGTCAACCCATTTCCAAGATTGACCGCAACATTTACAACAGCAGAAAAGAGTATATTCCTTGCAAAAATATTAATGCAAACCGGTGATGCGACAGCTCTTAACAATCTAATAAATGGAATACAAAACATATCAACGCCGGTGGTACAAGTAAATACAAACAGCGGTATCGCTCGCAACCTTTACCAAGGGCTAAAAGGTGAAGATGTGCGCACCTTGCAGAGATTTTTAAATTCTAGAGGTTATACAGTATCTGTTAGTGGGGCTGGGTCTCTTGGTAATGAGACTACGTATTTTGGCCCGGCGACAGCATCAGCCGTTATCAAATTCCAACTTGCTAACAATATATCTCCAGCCGTAGGATATGTGGGGTCTATTACTAGAGGCATACTTAACAAAATGGGTGTATAATTAATATATGAAAAAATATTGGATATTAGGATTTGTATTAGTAGTTTTAGCGGCTGTTTTAATGTATTATTTTAAAATGGATAATCAAACAAAAACTTTGGACTACGCAAAATTTAAAACAGAGTTAAAATCTGGTATGAAATATGATCAGATAGTTACAACATTTGGTGAGCCGAACAAAGACATAGGTAGCGGTATAAATATCTATGTATATGGCCTCACAGACATGACGCAAGTTTGGATAGGATATGCTGGTGACAAGATAATGTATGCGAGACATATGAATGCAGACGGTACAATGATAGAAAATGTATTTGACCAGATCACATATGTAAACACCACAGCTGACAAAATAATAGTTAGCAATCCATATCCTGGCGCAGTAGTAGGCAAAAAGTTCTCAGTACTCGGTGAGGCGGCTGGGTGGTATTTTGAGGCCTCATTCCCAGTTGAGGTATTAGACCCTAGTAATAATGTATTGTGGCAGGGGCCTGCTCAGGCACTATCTGACTGGATGACAGCGAGTCTGGTAGCATTTAAAGCAGATGTGGTGATAGCCGGTGCATATACAGGACCAGCGACACTGATACTACACAAAGACAATCCATCTGGTGAGCCAGCAAATGACGCATCAATGTCTATGCCTATCAATATCTCGTATTAAAAACATGGAGACATTTATACAGCAAGAAAAGAAATCTGCGCCTATAATAAATTCTCAAATGGTTTTTAGTGTTTTAAAGAGGGAGGGATGGAATAGCTCTTTTTTTAAGGAAGTGCTAAACAAATTTTATGATACTTGTGAACAAGATGCAGAAATAGAAATCAAAATAGCTAAACTTAGGAATCCATCAGATAAAACAACAGCACATAGAGCAAATATAAAATGCGATATGAAAAGATTGGAAATGACTATCGAGCTCTATAAAAAAGGTGTCACAAACATTACAAAAAATCTCTTACTAGAGTCATTAGCTGACACGTTAGAATCAGCTATACAAAAAGAATATACATGGGATCTGGCTGAAAGAATAGAAACGATGATAGAAAAAGCGAAGGCTTTATAAAATTAAAGCAAATATTTACCGTCTTTAAATATTAAAATATCATCAGCGTAGACAGCATCAGCAAGAGGGAATAGGTCTATGTGGAATTTTGTTTTGTTTGTGGTCATGCCTTCTTTTTTGTAAACACTATGTTTCTCTCCCAAAGAAAGATGTAGCCCTAGTATGCGTTCAAATGCTGTGATGTCAGCCAGATATCTCTCACGTGTTATTGCCTTGTTCAAACCGAAACCAATCTCACGAATGAGCGGGCGTTCATAGCTTTTTACCATATCAACAATACTAATAAACTCTGCCGGAGTATTGTCCCCAAGATTTGTCACCAAGCCATTAACAACATCAACCCTGAATGGCTCGTGCATCTCAACGTTAAAATCAGTGTTGGCGTATGCGTATATATAAAACGATCCTGACATATTTGAAAAGTCTTCTGCCTCAGTAAATACTTCGCCAATTGGAAATGTGCCACCAATATTTTCCATTCCTGTATAGTCACCAATGTTTAGCTTTGCAGGCTCTGTTTTGCCATCTATACGCAGCTCAGCATCGCGAGCAATAATGCGTAGACTGCTGGCATTGTCGAGTACAGATTTCAATTTTGGGCCAATAACGGGGAACCAGTTGATATCATATTCCAAAGAGTCTATGTACACATCCCAGACATCTGAAGAGTTGCGAGTCAAATGCATATGCTCGATAACTTTTAACTTTTTCTCAAATAGATAGAGGCGTATACGAAAATCATCCAATCTAAAATTGGTTGACTGTATCAACACAACCAAATCATTTGCTGACAGTGAATCAAAAAGCTCTAAACATTTGTCTTTTGTTACGGTATCAAAATCAACAAATGTGGCATCAGGTAAAACTTCTCGATAAGACGCGGTCAATATATCAGTGAGGCTGTATTGCTTGTCATATATAATCAAGGCCTTCTGAGCGGGGTCATGTTTTATAGACAGGCTCAAAATGTCTTGTATATTTTTCTTGGCTTTTGATATTAATATTTCGTCCATATTAATCTTGGACTAGGACTTTTGTTCCGAGTGGCGTCCAATTGTAAAGCTTCTCAGCGTCTGATATAGGTAAATTCACACAACCATGTGACCAAACAGTTCCAAATTTGTCATGCCAATATGCTCCGTGTATAGCCGCACCTTCAGCAGTAAAATACATAGTCCAAGGCACACCTGGGAGGTCATACTCCTGATCGCTGATACCTGGAAGAGGTCCCTGCATATAACGGCTTGGCACTTTGCTAAAGATTTTAAAATTGCCTCTCGGTGTCGGCATATCAGACAGCCCAGTAGAGACAGATATTTTCATAAAAAGCTCGCTGCCATCATACGCGTACAATGCCTGCTCGCTGCGGTCTATTATTATGCGTTTAGTATTTGTAGCATTTGTCTTTACATCCGAGGCCACAGACATTAACTTTGCATAATCAGCAGCCACATACAGATTCTTGCTCAGTCTCTCTGGATAACGTATCCATTCATCAAAAGCTATCTTGTACCATATGCGACCTTCAGCCTCCACAGTACCAGAAGTCTTTAGAACAACTCCGTCGCGCAATGCGAGAACAGTAGAGTAGCTAGTGCCAGGGCCAGATCTCATACTCACACATCCACCTTCAAAATGTGGGCCACAGCTGTTAACTATTTCTATATAATTAGAGTATTTGACTGGTGTAGGGGGTGTAGTACTGGCAGTATTTGAAGCTGAGATGTCATTGGCCTTTTCTATCAGAGAGATATCTGTAGTTGTGGGTGCTGACATATTTTCTATCACTGGATTTTGATCTGCGATATATCTGACGTCATCAAAAATGGCCAAATTGTCTCTGTGCCCAAGCCAAATGCCAAATATTATCGAAAATACCACCAAAACTACAAATACACGATTAAACATACCGCTATTCTATATAATTTTGACCAATAAAGCCAGCTCTATATCTTTTTCTCTACCAGATTGAAGGCAGGGGACATTTGTACCTTAAAATTGTATCTGCCAACTATACGACCACTGTCTACCTTCACAGTCACGCGCCATTTACCTGGCTCTGCATTTGTTATGTTTGAATAGGCTCTGTATCCGTCTTGACGTCCGCCATAAATATTAAAAGTTAATTTGTTTCTCACTGTCCATTCTTTTGTATTTTGATTATAATATTCCCAAACATGAGTTATAGGTGCAGTCAGTGCAGCTGGAGCTCGTACTGCTGCAAAGAAATACAATGTCTTGTCAGTTGTTGTGATATTTTTAACAGACGTCCTAAAAATATCAAAAATACTCGAAGATGCAGCCTCATCCAATACTAAATAATTTGCTCCAGATCTCTGTACATAGTGATAAACATTTTCGCTGTTAATAGAAAGTGGCACAGCTGGCATCAAGTTAAGTATATACAGACCACCCACCAATGTTGGTATCAATATCGCTAAAAGATAATTTTCTAATTGTTGGTCACGTTTTGTTAGCCTATTAAACATCTTGATATAAAAGAATGACAATGTAAAAGCTAATACCAAACCTAAGAAAAATACCCAATCGTTTTGTTTGCCTATTAAAAATGGCACATTGAAAAGTATGTAAAATAGCGAAGCAATAATGAGAACAGAGATATCAACAATAGAACGCAATTTACGACTCGATATTAACTCGTTAGCCAACATACATAAAAATAGTATTACAAATATTGGCCAACTGACTGATAACGCTGCCGATCTCCAAGCGTAAACGAAAACGAATGATAAGGCGGATCCGGAAAAATAAGCGATAGCAAAAGTTAGCATAGAGTAAAATGTTTGCTTTGCTTTTCCACTCGATGCATCGAGAGTGACCATCTCGCGCACAATAATAATAACGGCCAGTGACAATATGTAAATCAACCCTATATATCTAGACAGCACATCATTCACATCTGGTAACAAAAACATATCAACAGCGAATCCAAAGAAAAATAATCCACTAGCAATATGTCTGACATGCTTTTGCAATTTTTGTACCAGAGAAGTTATCATGCTATGAGTATAATCTAAAATAAAATATTTTGTTGACAAACTGTGTATAAAATAATTCTAAAGGTGTAATTAGGTAGTATCATATACAGTGTGATGTTCCGCTTAGAAAAACTTTCGCGCTATATGATTATCATATCAGCAATTAACACGGGCCTCATTGGCTTTGGTTATTTCTATGATGTGAATTTAAATATAATAAATCATTTACTGCATAGTTACCCCGTATTCGAGGCTACAGCATACATCGCAATCGGCCTCTCAGCAGTTTTCCAAATAATGTTAGGCCGTAAATAATGTTACCCCTTGGTGAAGAATGGCTCCCGGATGGGAGCTTTTCTTGTTATAATATCTAAAAAGAAATGCCTACATTTATTAACAGAGCCTTTATATTAAAATTTGTATTTATATTTATAATAGTCGGACACATAATGCTGGCAATACAAAATTATAAAGCCATCATCGAGGGTGTACGTGTCGGCATACCTATTGAGATCATATATCAGACACTCTTCTCATTTTCTACAAGCTTTTCTAGTTTGGGGTTAATTATATTTATAGTAAATGTATCGCTAATGAGTTATCTGATTACTAGTATCGTCACACTCTATAAAATAGAAAAGCAACTACTGGCACAATCACACAAATTAGGCTGGGTATCTATGCTCGCAATTATCGGGTCACATTGTGCCAGCTGTGGCTCGGCGATACTTGGTGGGATATTTGGAACGACATTGGCAACAGTATTGCCACTCGGTGGCCTAGAGTTTGCTATACTGGCAAGCATAATACTAATACATAGTTCATACAAAATAACTCAAAAACTAATCAACCCTTATGTCTGCTAGCCATGGAACACCAAAACTAATAACAGCAATAGTGGCTATTATAATCATAGCTATCTTTTCAGAATTCTTTAGGCTGGGCACTGCTCCGAATATTGACCTCACTGGTAAAGATAAAGACAGAGTAACTCGTGAATCTGGATATGTGATAACAAAAGTCGTGGACGGTGATACAGTTGATATAAAAAAGGATGAAGTGACGACTAGGGTGAGGCTAATAGGGGTAAACACACCTGAAACAGTAGACCCGAGAAAAGAGGTTGAGTGTTTTGGTTTAGAAGCCAGCGCTTATGCCAAAAAAGAAATAGGTAATGCTGCTGTTTCGATAGAGACAGACGACAGCCAATCGACATATGATAGATATGGCAGAATGTTGGCGTACATATACGATGAAAATGGTGAAATGCTGAATAGAAAATTGATTGCTAACGGATATGCTTATGAATACACTTATGACACTCCTTACAAATATCAAAAAGAGTTCAAATCTTTACAAGAATTTGCAAAAAATGAAAAGAGGGGACTGTGGGCATCTGGTGTCTGCGGATATTAAAATAAATTTATGATACACACAATTGGAAGCATATTAAAAACAATATTTAAATGGCTAGGATTTTTAATAATAGTTCTCATATTTATTAAAATAGTGTCTCTCATTTTCCCTCGGTTCACACAAAATAATATAAAAGATAAAATAGAAGGATCGGCCACCACCACAAAGTCTGGTGGGTTCAAATTACCAGCCCCGGGATCGTGGTCAATAATGGGCACTGGCACAGCAACGATAAAACCAAAAATCAATCCATCTGTGCCAGATGATTATTATAATGATGGTTATCAGTCCCCAACGATACCAGAATAATAAAAGAGATCAGCCTAGGCTGATCTCTTTTATTATTGTTTTATTTTACCAATTCGTCAACGACTTCTTTTACTAGCATGCCGTCAGCATTGCTGCCGATATCACGCATCACAGCTCCTACAAATTTACCTTTGCCAGCTGCATCAGGATTTAGCTCTGCTATTTTCTTTTGTACGAACTCCACAATAGCCTCGCGTGTCATCTCAGCAGGGAGTAGTCCTTGCAATATCTCTAGCTCGATCTTTTCAGCATCAGCTAGGTCTTCACGTCCTCCGGCTATGAATTGCTCGATACTGTCTTTTCTTTGTTTGATGAGTTTCTTTGTAACTTTTACACATTCCTCATCTGTTAATGGATCAGCACCTGTTTTGCCTGATGCTATCCTAGCCTCTGACACTGCCTCATTGGTAAGAGCAGCCGAAAGTAGGCGCATAGTTTGTAATTTGTCAGTATCTTTTGCGATCATTGCCGCTTTGATAGCTTGTTTTACTTGTTCTTGCATAGTCTTATTATAATATCACAAATCGGAAAAATGATATAATAAAGGATATGGATATAACTCTCATAATTATAGGTGTATTTCTAATAGCCCTCATACTAGTTCTCATTTTTTTGATATTAAAAATCAGTAATGATAACAAACAAAATATTCTTAATTTGAAACATCTCAAGGATGAACTCAAAGACACCGGACGAAACATAGATCACAAGCTTCTCGAGCAGCAGCGTGACATGAGGGACAATGTAAAATATCAATTCACCGAGTCACAAAAGCTAATCAGCGAGATCACTCGTGAGTTAACAGAGGTGAAAGAGGGTAACAAGCAAGTGTTCAACATGACCGAGCAGCTCTCCAATCTTGAAAAAGTATTAACTAATCAAAAACAACGTGGTAATTGGGGTGAGTCATCGCTCGAGCTGATACTGTCCAACATGCTGGGCGGCAACTACGCTATGCAATATGGATTTGAAAATGGTGAAGCGGTGGATGCGGCTATATTTATAAAAGACAAAGTCCTCCCAATAGATAGCAAGTTCTCACTCGACAATTATCAACGCACTATAGACGCGGCGACAGAGGATGATAAAAAGTTCTATGCGAAGGAGTTTGAAAAAGACATCAAGCTACGCATCGGAGAGACAGCTAAATATATACGCGAAAAAGAGGGTACCTTACCAATAGCATTTATGTTCATTCCTAGTGAGGCTATATATTATGATCTGCTCGCAGGGGAGCAGTCACGTCTCGGAATCAATACTCAGCGCATACTCGAGTCCGCTCAAAATCAAAGAGTATTCATAGTGTC
>CAYJDH010000015.1:0-18868 GCA_964368915.1 uncultured Candidatus Saccharibacteria bacterium | reverse complement strand
TAACCGCTGGTTCGGTTTTGTTCTTTTCTACTTTTACGTTAATCATAGTCATGGGTCATATAATACCATTTTATTCCCAAGCTTTCAAGTATAAAAAAACGGCAGACAAATGTCTGCCGCCAGCGAACGAATCGCTGATTAGTCGCGAGTTGCTGTCCATTGGACAGGTTTGTTTTGCCGAAAGGGTGTCACTCGGTTAACGCCGAAGTGGTAGCTTTCAGGCAACTTCCATTCTTCACGAGTCAGTGTCACCGTGCCATTGTTCAGTGGCAAGCCATAGAACTCAGCACCGAAACGACTCGCAAAGTCTTCGAGCATGTTGAGGGCTCCGCGGGAGTCGAAGGCCTCAGCGTACAGCGCGAGAGCGTGTGGAGCTGTAAAGCATCCAGCACAACCGCATGCACTGTACTTTGCGACGCCTGGTGGGCCGGAGCGCTGATGTGGTGCCGAGTCGGTTCCAAGCCAGAACTTCGGATTGCCGCTTGTAGCTGCATCGAGTAGAGCTTGCTGATCCTCCTTTGTTTTCATGATTGGGAAGCAGTAGTGGTCGGGAAGAATCCCAGAGCCGAGCATGTCATTACGGTTGGCAAGTAGGTGTTGCGGGGTTATTGTCGCTCCGATTTTTGGCCCACACGAAGAGACAAAGTCCACAGCCACCTTTGACGTGATGTGCTCACAGACGATACGAAGGTCGGGGCAGTGATCCACGATATCCGGTAGTGTCTGTGTGTAGAACACAGCCTCACGGTCGAACACATCGACAACTTTTGAAGCTTCGCCGTGGAGCAGCAACGGTACGTTGTTGCGCTCCATGGCTTTGAAGATCGGGAACAGTTTTCCTATGTCTTCAATTCCTGCTGCATTAGTCGTTTGTCCTGCGTAGAGTTTGAAGCCGATCACGATTGGTGAACGAGCGACCAACTCAACACATTTCGTCATTGTGTCCGCAGTCAGGGACAATGTCATGAGAGGCGTAAAGTCGAGACCTTTTGGTACGGCTCGCATGATCTCGTCGTAATAGGCCTGTGCGCCAGCCACGTCAGTCACGTGTGGCTTTGTGTTCGGCATTACCATTGCACGTGCGAAGTATTTCGCTGTGAATGGCACTACCGACTCGAGTGGTGCGCCGGCACGGAAATGAATATGTAGGTCGTCTGGTGTCCTGGTTCTTACTATGTCTGCCATCTTGCCCTCCTCAGGCGTTATCGGTTAAAAAGTTTTGAAGTTGTTCGCTTTGCAGCATATCCGAAAAGAATCGTGGACCGCCAGTCCAGTGTGGACCGGACGCACATGCAACTGCAGCTGCGCCGAGCTCGAGCATCTCTGCCGCATCTTCGCCATTCATGATGCCACCTGACGCGATGACATCGATGCCTGTACCAGACAGCAGACTCGTAGCGCGTATTACCGATCTGCGAGTTATCGCTAATATCGCAGGCCCGGACATGCCAGCCTTGCCGTCGTTCGGCGTTGTGACGGGGTTACCGTCCTCTATGCGCCGTACATTTGGCAGGGTGTTGTTCAGCACAATCGCCCGGACAAACGGATAGCTAGCAACGAGCTCGATGATTTTCATATTGAAACCTTTTTCAAATGTGGGCACATTTGAGAAGTCGAACTCTGGATAGAGGTAGGATAGTGATGACCATCCTGCGAGCGTGAGGCACGGTGATAGCTTGACCCAGATTGGAACTTTTGGTCCAGTTTCGGCGATAGCACTCAGGATTTCGCGAGTGCGATCAATACTGCAGGAGATAGGTAACGGGTGCTGGTCCTGGGTGTTAGGGCAACCGAGATTCACTTCGATTGCACTGGCCCCACAGTTGCTGTCGAGATCAAAACTAACAATGCCGTCCATGTAGTCCGGCACATTGAAGCCGGCAATACTCGCCACAAACGGAAGGATTAGTTTTGGTCGAAGCTTGATCAGCTCATTGGCAGCTGCCGCGTTTCCCATGTTGGGCATACCCATTGAATTGAGCGCTGCACCATGACGAGCAATTTCTTCTATTGTGATAGGCCAAGTTGTTACGCCAACGTTACCAACCCGAAGTTCAGGTGTGTATGAGCCGGTTACTACAGCTCCGATGGGTAGGTCTGTACGCATGTAAGGTCCCATCGCCTCTGGGTGTTTGCACACGCCAGCTCCGACAATCAGTTGTGATGTCATTTCGACGCCACCGACTAGATACTTTTTCATTTCATTACCTCTTTGTGTGTGAAGGGGGAAAGTTTGTAAAGAGCACTGCAAATGCAGTTCGTTGTCAATACTACACTTATATTACTTTTATTTCAAATATAAAAAATCGGCAGGCCCTGGAGGGGTCTGCCGTGGTCAATCTTCGAATGCTGATCTCTTTGGTGGATGACATTGAGAAATCGCTGACTCCAAAACTTCCAAAACTTCTCGTTTCCTTTCGTCGTGTTTTTTGAATGATTCGCCAAAAGCGAACAGTAACCACACGGCGTATCTTTGATCCTTCTGTGCCAGAGAGGATACAGCGGCGGCCTTGGTGCTGTGCTCATCGTGACTGATTCGAAACGCATCCCACCACCACTCTTTTAGTGTTGAGCGCGTTTGCTTTTCATCTTTGCATTTCTGCTCAAGCGTTAGAGCTGAACCGGCACTGAGTGATATCTCGTTAGCCTGATTGACTATCCATGTGAATGGGACAGTCTTTTGTCTTTCGAGTGCGTTGCGAGTCTCTCTTAGTACTGAGAGAGTGAATGCCGAGGCCAATACCTCAGCGACTTTTTCTTTGTTGATTTTGCTTCTCCTCGTTGTTTTGTTCTGGACTCAATATTACTCTCATTTTGCATTTATTTCAAATATAAAAACTCGGCAGGCTCCCGTTTGGGTTCCTGCCGAGTTTGCGAGCCGTTCGCTGTCAGTCGAGGTAATCAACCCCAGCTCGTCGCTGGGCTCTAGCTTGTTTGATAGCTCTTGCTAAGACTGTTCTCATTACAACCATTCGAGTGGTTATGTTCAAGGAATAGCTCAGGTTATGCAGAGCATCGGCAGCATCTCGCTGACCTTGATCAAACAGCGTTGCCAGCATTCTGTTTTTTGTCGAAGTGACGTTGTTAGAAGATGCGAGCCAGTCCAACCAAGTTTGTTTGAGGCTTTCTGTCGTCGCGCGTGTCTGGCGATTGTGAATAACTAGCACCAGTGCAGCGAGCGGGCTAAGCCAGATTTGTTTGGTGTCAGGACTTTGCCACAAGAGCTGGCTGGGCACCTCCCTTTGTTTCCTCAGGATGTCAGCTGTTATCCTGAGTTGTACTGGCGTAAAATTTTGCCCCAGTATTTTTACAACAGGGTCAATTTCAGGACTCACGATATTCTCCTCGTTGTTCGTTATACAAAAAGCCGTTAGGCACTGAACGTACACTACACTTATATTTAATCTATTTCAAGCCCTTGATGTACTCGCAGAGGTTGGCAATTTTAACTGTGTCTTGGCTGTGAGTCTTCATATTGCGAACTATCACTGTGCTGTCCATGGCCTCTTTTTGTCCAAAGATAACACAATATGGTATGCCCATTTTCTCGGCTACCGCTAGCTGCTGAGACAGTGAGTCTTTTGACAATGTCTGATGCATTGGTATATGAGCCTTGCGAAGTATCTCGATGATGCTGAGAGATTTTAATTTTGCTTCGAATCCTAATTGTATAAAATATATTTTTGGCGCCTTCATTATTCTTGGCATAACCTTTGCGCATTCAGGGAACATCATGATGCGGTCGAAACCGAGAGCTGTACCGACAGCAGGGATGTCTTTTTTGCTGCCCATGTCTTTTGCTAGATAGTCATAACGTCCACCTCCAGTGATTGTTATCTCGCGCTCATTACCTTTTTCATCTGTTTCTGTTTTTATAACTTCGAACACTGTTCGGCTGTAGTAGCTGAGGCCACGGACCAATGTAGGATTGATACGATAGGGGATATTCATCTCCTCAAGGTATTGCAATACCTCTTTGAAATGCTTGCGTGCATCAGTAGATAGGAATGATATAGACTGCGGCGCGTTCTCTTTGTAAGGCTGACACTCCTCACTTTTACAGTCGAGCATGCGTAAGGGGTTAGTCTTGATCCTCTCTTTACAGTCCTCACACATATTTGTGATGTGCTTTTTATAATAATTGGTTAGCTCGCGTATATATTGTGGGCGTGTCTCTTTGTCTCCCATTGAGTTGATATCAACAGTCAAATCTTTGAATCCAAATTCCTCCAATATGTCATACAGTGTTCTGATGATCAGTGCATCGGCGATACTTTTTTGTGTGCCTATTATTTCTAGGTCAAATTGTCTGAACTCGCGCAGGCGACCTTTTTGAGGATTTTCATGACGGAAAAGGGGTCCATATGAATAGAGTAGTACTGGCTGTGTCATGTTCTGCATGCCATTCTCCATGTATGCGCGCATTATTCCTGCTGTGTATTCGGGGCGCATTGCAACCTTGTCACTACCTTTTACTGAGAATGCGTATATCTCTTTGTCTATTATGTCTGTACCTTCAGCATGAGCAGAAGTGAACACCTCGAGTCTCTCTAGTACCGGTGTCTCGATAGGGGTAAAGCCATAATACATGGCTACCTCTTGAGCCTTTTCAAACATGCCTTGGTATTGATAATATGTTTCGCCTTGTATGTCTTGCGTACCTTTTAATTTTGTCGGAAGTTCTTTTTTGTTTGATTTTTCTGTACTCATATTTATTTTTATTTAAACTCTACCTCTAATTAATTTTCCTTAGTATACGACATTTTGCCAGGCATTACATCTAGCACTGGGAATATTTGTAATATAACCTTGCCTGCTATTTGATTGCTGTGTACCGCCCCCCAACTGCGGGAGTCATAACTGCCATCTCTGTTGTCGCCCATTACAAAATACTCATCAGCGAGCAACTGTTTTGATATGTATTGGTTATTCTTTTGGAACTTAACAAATGATTCGTCTGGAGTTAGCGTCCCGTTCGGAGTGATTATGGATGTGGATGTGCCATCGACTATGACAGTGTCACCAGGGAGACCTATTAGACGTTTGATAAAGTATTTACCATCCAGGTCGCTGCCTTCTTTTTCAAATCTAAAAACTATGACATCACCTCTCTTTGCTTCACCTATTTTGTATGACAGCTTGTCTACTATTAATAGATTGTTATTGTAAAAAGTAGGGAGCATAGATGAGCCATCAACTATGAACGGCTGTATGACTAGTACCTGCACTACACGAACCACGACAATTAGCCCAACTATCCAAGCCAAAAATTCACGAGGGTCCTCATCGCTGTCTAGAAGTCGTATCGCACGCAGACCATTTTTCCAAGAGTCGCTCCATGTTGCCAGTATCAAACTGATAATCAATAGCCCGATTACAAAAATAAAAAATATTGCGAGCGGGTTATCTGGTAACTCGAGGAATTGTGAAAGCATAATATTGCCAGTATACTATTAGACAATGAAATACACCATCTTCTCTCTCGGCAATCCCGGAACGGACTACAAAAATACGAGACACAATGCTGCGCGCATAGTTTGTGATGTATTAGACTGGTCAAACATAGATGCTGAGTATGTTGTGCCAGATACATTTATGAATGAGACAGGGAATTTTGTTAAAAAATATTTGAAACAAAAATCAGCAGTAGTGCCAGTTATCGTTTATGACGACAAAGACATATCAGTAGGACAGGTCAAGATATCTTATGACAAAAATGCAGGAGGGCACAATGGTGTGCAAAGTGTTATTGATCAGCTCGGTACAAAGGAATTCATACGTGTACGCATCGGCATCGGAGCAAAGACTAATCCAGATATGTTGTTGCAAGATTATGTTCTGAGTAAATTAAAACCTGCAGAGATAGACATGTTGAAAGACTTGAAAACAAAAGTAGGCGAAATAATAAACACAATAGTAAAAGATGGCTATGCAAAAGCAATGGAGAAGTATAACTAAAATATAAAAGGCGCCCGCGAAGCGGGCGCCTTTTATATTTTGATTTACTTTGTCTCTTTTAAAACAAGTGTCATCTTTTGCTCTCCTGGTTCAAATAGTGAGATCTCAAACTTGTACATTTTTCCAAGTGATACTTTCTCACGCATTTTCTCCTCGCTACCAAAGTCTGATATATGCATTAGTCCTGCTACACCTTCCTCGATAGATACTAGGGCTCCGTGCTTGTTGAACTTGATAACAAGTCCTGACACTACGTCACCTTTTTTGTATTTAGCATTAGCCTCTTTCCAAGGGTTCTCGCGCATTGATTTCATTGATAATGATATCTTGCCACCTTTCACCTCTATGACTTTAGCTTTGATACTGTCTCCAACTTTAGCGTGATTGTGTGTATCCTCTACCAGTCCCCAATCAATTTCTGATTTGTGTACTAGACCTTCAACGCCGTCTTTTAACTTAACAAATATTCCAAACTCAACAACACCAGTTACATTACCTTCTACCTCATCACCAACTGCATAGTTAGTAGATGCCTCGCTAGTAACGTCCCCAAGGTCGACTTTCTCATTACCGTCAACACCTTTTTGGCTGAAGATAAGCTTGCCTTCCTTTGGTTGAGCAGAGATGATATTCATAGACAGTCTCTTGCCGATCAATTTCTTGAGTGCGAGCATGATCTTGTCCTTGTCTCCGTCTTCTACACGTGGATAGTTCTTTTCATCAAGTTGTGAAGCTGGTAAGAATCCATTGATACCTTGCCAATCTACGATCAGTCCACCTTTGTTTGCGTCTTTTACAACGATATCAAGTGTGCGTTTGTCGCGTATAGCAGCCTCAGCCTCACTCCAGATGATAGCCTGTCTAGCCTCTTTTAGTGAAAGCTCTACATAGCCGTCCTCGTTTTCAGTTAGGATAACCTTTGCGCTGATAACATCACCAACGTTGATACGTTTGATGATCTCACGAGCGTTAATGTATTCGCTACCGTATATGATACCTGTTCCCATAGGTCCGAGGTCAATATAAACAGCAGAACGATCAATAGTAATAACAGTACCCTCAACTACGTCTTCGTAATTTAGTACTTTTGCATTTTCTAACAATTTTTCAGCAATAGTTTGCATAATTTAAAAATAAAAATTTTCCGCACGCAAACGGAAAGAGATAATGCGTGCTCGTAAAGGTTTGTTTCGATTATCTCCAATCAGATTCACCGGCAACAAGGTTAACAAAACGAGTTGGTTATTAAGTAATAACGTCTGGCTATACTACCACACTTGACTATATTTATCAACGGGCGTAATATTTAAACACCTTGCACATTCTTTCCGTTTTGGTTAGGAGGTGATCTGATTACTAGTGTGGGGTACGGGGGTGGTCTAACGACGCGAGTCGTGAGCCACCCTCTTTCTATTTTATGTTATAATATTTTCATTATGATAATCACATATCACGGCCGCGGGCATGTAAAGCTAGTCACTGGCGATATCACTCTCGCTCTAGGTCCAGTTTCAAAAGACTCTAAAAAAAGACAGACCAAATATGGGGCTGACGTTGCTATGTTGCCACTACTGCATCCAGATTATAATGGGGTGGATAATGTAACTCACGGAACAAAGGAGCCATTTGTAATCAAAAGTGCCGGAGAGTATGAGATAGCCGGAGTATTTGTAAATGGATTTTCAACTCGTGTGATTCGTGATGGGGAGGAGTATATGGCCAACAGTTATGTTTTCAATTTTGACGGTATGCGTGTGGTGTACCTGGGACAAATACAGGAGCCTCTAAAGCCAGAACAAAAAGAAATAATAGACGAGGTGGACGTGCTGTTCGTGCCTGTTGGTGGTGACGGTGAGTCACTGAACCCATACGACGCTGCAAAGCTGGCTACTGGTCTCGAGCCAAAGATTGTTATTCCTATTGATCACAATGAAAAGACTTTGCCGGTATTTATGAAGGAGATGGGAGGTGAAGCCGTACAAGCCATAGACAAACTCACAATCAAAAAGAAAGACATCGCCGACAAGCTGGGCGAGGTGGTGCTAATCGAGGAGATCTAAGTTTTTCCAACATCATGCATGCTTTTATAGATGAAAGTGGTGATACTGGTGTAAGTAAAAAGAGTAGTAAGTATTTTGTTTTGACAGCAGTATTTTGCGCAAATAAAAGTAAGTTAGAAAAAGATATTAAAAAATATTTAAGAAAGCTTTTAAAGATAAATAAAAATAGGTCCCACTATTTTCACGCCTACAAAGAGACCGACAAGGTTAAGTCTAAGATAATTGATGTATCTCTAGAGAATGAGTGCAGAGCTTTAGTTTTTATAATAGACAAAAAAGTTAAAAATCTTTACAAGGTCTCTTTGAATAAAATCTTAAAAGAATTAGTTAAAAAAGGAGTAACAGATGTAATTATATCTAATTATGACACCACTAAAAATCTTGTTAAATTTATAAAAGAAGAAAACAAAAAGTTAACAATAAGTTTTTCTTTGGGGCAGAGTAATCTTGGACTTCAGGTGGCAGATTGCTATTCTTTTATTATTTTTAGTAAATTAAAAAACGGAGAAAGTGAGCTTTTTGAAAAGTTTAAAGACAGAATTGAGACAAAGCAAAACCCCTAGACCAACGATTGAGCTACCTTGTGAGCGGCCCTGTCTAGGGGATTTACTTGCTTAACTACAGTCTACTATATGGATATATATAAAGCAATACATAAGGCTATACATATAGTATAATAAACCCATGAGATGGATCAGGAGCTATATCAAATACTTGGCGAATGAGAAAAAGGAAATACAGCGCATACATGCGGTTTTTATTGCGGCCATATTAACTGCGGTTTTTACTGGCGCCTATCTTTATATATTGTATGACATCGCACCCCCTACGCCAGACATTAGTATTTCTAATAAAAAAGTCTATGTCAGAGATCAAAACTCTAACACTTCTTATGTTTCAAATAACATGGAAACAAACAGCGACACCGTAGCGATACCACCTGAAAACAGCATATATAAAATAGCTGATATATTGGAAAATGTCGGTTATAGATTTTCTGAATTAAAGGGTTTCTTGCAAACCAGTAACACCTATACAGCCACCTCTACAGACGGGAACTAGTTCCCATTTTGCTGTGTTTATTGCTGTCATTTTTACCTGTAATGTGCTATAATATATGCACAAATTGCTATGGCTAAAAAACAAGAAATCCCAAACTCAAGCGAAAGTCATGAGGAGTTAATGGCTAAGCAAAGTATCATCAGTGCACCTATTGTTGATGAGATGAAAAAGTCCTATTTGGACTATGCGATGAGTGTTATCACTAGTCGTGCATTGCCTGACGCACGTGACGGTCTCAAGCCTGTACATCGCCGCATACTTTATAGTATGTACAAAAATGGTCTGACACCAACTGCTAAGTTTAAAAAGTCTGCGACAGTGGTGGGAGACGTGCTCGGATCATATCACCCTCATGGAGACGCGTCTGTTTACGATGCTATGGTGCAACTGGCTCAGGAGTTTAAAACCAGATATCCACTCGTGCTCGGTCAGGGTAACTTTGGATCTATAGACGGTGATGGTGCAGCGGCATATCGTTATACAGAGGCAAAGATGAGTAAGGTCGCCAATGAGATGATGCAAGACATGGAAAAGGAGACAGTAGACATGCGTCCAAATTATGACGGCAGCAAACGTGAGCCAGTGGTATTGCCAACAACAGTGCCAGGCCTGTTACTCAATGGTACTCTCGGTATAGCGGTGGGAATGGCGACCAATATACCGCCAAACAATCTGGGTGAAGTCATAGACGCTGCATCACATCTCATTGATAACAAGGACGCGACTATCGATGATCTGTGTGTATATATGAAGGGTCCAGACTTCCCAACAGGGGGACTAGTTTTCGGTGAGTCAGATATACGTCACGCATATGCTACAGGCCGCGGTGGTATGCTTTGTCGTGGTGAGGCCGAGATAGTCGAGACAAAAAATGGCATGTTCCAAATTGTTATCACCTCTATACCGTATCGTGTTGTAAAGGCGAATCTGCTCGAGAGAATAGGAGAGCTGGTGGGTGAGAAAAAGATAGAGGGAATCAAAGACATTCGTGACGAGTCAACAACAGATATACGTGTTGTGATCGACCTAAAGAGTAACTCTCAACCAGAGAAAGTTTTGAACTATCTGTATCGCCACACTGACCTCGAGACAACTTTCCATATGAATATGGTGGCACTCGTAAAGGGTGTGCCACAGACATTGTCTATAAAAGGTGCATTGTCAGAATTTCTGGATCACAGAAAAGAGGTGGTGCGCAGGAGATGTGAATTCGACCTTCGTCGTGCTCTAGAGCGTGAGCATATATTGCTCGGTCTCAAAAAAGCATTGGATCATATTGATGAGATAATTCAAACAATAAAGAAATCAAAAGATACACCAGATGCTCATGCGCAACTGATGAAGAAGTTCGACTTTTCAGCTATACAGTCTACGGCGATACTCGAGATGAAGTTGCAACGTCTCGCAGGCTTGGAAAGAAAAAAGATAGAAGATGAATTAAAAGCTGTACAAGAGCTGATCGAGGAGCTACGCGCGATACTCGCAAGTGAAAAGAAAATGCTAAAGATAATCAAAGAGGAGCTACTTGAGGTAAAGAAGCTTTTCGGAGATGAGAGACGCACCACTGTTATCAAACACAAAGCAAAAGATTTTAATCCAGAGGACCTCATCGCTGACAAGGAGTGTGTACTGGTGTATACAAAAGGTGGATATATCAAACGCACTGACCCAGAGGAATTCAGAACTCAGAAACGTGGTGGAGTAGGTGTTGTTGATCTCGATACAAAAGAGGAGGACTTTGTTTCTATTTCTCTCACTGCATCGACTCATGCCGACATGCTTTTCTTTACAGACAAGGGCAAGGCTTATCAGATAAAAATGTATGAGATACCAGAAGGTAAACGCGCCACTCGTGGTAAAAGCATTATGAATTTCCTCCAGTTAACAGAGGGAGAAAAAGTCACCAGTATACTAGAGGTAGACAAAGAAAAAGACTACTCAGCATTTAGTATTATGATGATAACAAAGGACGGTGTTGCTAAGAAATCAGCAGCAGCAAGCTTTAAAGACGTGCGTCGCTCGGGCATCATCGCGATCAGACTAGAAGAAAAAGACGAGCTGGTTACAACCTTGCTCACCAAAGAGGGAGACAGTGTGATACTCACAACACAAAATGGTCAGTCGATCAGATTCGCAGATACTGACGTGCGTGAGATGGGTCGTACTGCAGGAGGTGTGTCAGCTATGAAGCTCGACAAGGGTGACGTGATAATGAGCGCGCAAGTAGTTGAGAAGAATGACAAGAAAGCCAAACTCCTGATATTAACAGCGAACGGATATGGAAAGATGACTGATATGAAGGAGTACAAGATACAAAAACGCGCCGGCAGTGGTATCAAGACTGTAAAGGTCACCGACAAGACTGGCAAGTTGGTAGTAGCGAGAATAGTGAGTGACGAAGAAGGGGAGATACTCGCAATATCAAAGGCATCTCAAGTAATCAAAACTGACCTCAAAGACATCCCAACATTAGGACGTGATACTCAAGGTGTGCGTGTGATGAAGCTGCGCGAAGGGGACAGTATAGCGGGACTTAGTTTGTTATAATTATTCTACACTCACTATTTTGTGGGGATGGAGGTGGCCGCTGACTATTTTGATTTTCTTGTTGGGGTGTTTTTGGTGGAGTAGGTCAAGGAGAACACTGTTGGCGAGTCCGCGCTCCGCAGGAGCGCGGACTTTGACTTTGTAGAGGTCATCACTTATGACCTCGAGAGTGTCCTC
Source organism: uncultured Candidatus Saccharibacteria bacterium (assembly GCA_964368915.1). Lineage (GTDB taxonomy): Bacteria > Patescibacteriota > Minisyncoccia > Phycocordibacterales > UBA5272 > JAUPVO01. The sequence continues at coordinate 7,064 of CAYJDH010000015.1, read as the reverse complement.
TTTCGAGTCGGGATATATGTGTATCTTGATATACATGTGTATACTTTATCATATATAGGATTTGGAGATGCTAGAATATATACATATGGCATTTCTCTCACCGCGACAAATGGTAGACAGCTTGGATATTACACCAGGGTCTACTATTGTTGACCTCGGAGCTGGATCTGGAGCGTATGTGTATGAGGCATGTAGGGTCAACGGTCCGCATGGGAGAGTGATAGCGGTGGATATAGACAAGGAAAAGTTAGAAATGGTCAACTCAGCTGCAAAAATAGGAGGGTACAAAGTGGACACGCTCATCGCAGACCTAGACAAGAAAATAATATTGCCAGACTATGTTGCTGACTATGTGATATTGGCCAATACCTTACACATGATAGATGACAAGGTAAGTCTTTTAAAAGAATGTGCCCGTATATTGTCACCAACTGGGTATATGTTGCTCGTGGATTGGAATAGTGACAGCAATCTCGGTCCAAAAGATGGTAAACTTGAAAGAGTGGCAGTAGTCGCATCTCTCGCTGCGGCACGATTGCGTGTGCGTCGTGAATTAGCAGCAGGAGATCATCATTTTGCATACATAATAGAGCCACTAAAATAATATGGACAAGCCAAATATTTTTAAAATAGTAACAATAGCAGTAGGAGTTGTAATAGGAGTATTTGCGATCTTAGTTTTTAGTGGGAAAATCCCAGGCATAGGCACCGGCAGTACAACAACAAACGCTAATAAACCAACAATAGAAGTCTGGGGCACGTTACCAGCTGATGCATTTAATGCGGCAGTATCTGAGACAGCGATACGTACAGCACAGCCACTCTCTGTTTCGTATACGTATATAGATCCAAATGTGTTTACTGATACTTTGGCTCGTGCTGCAGCTGTGAATACTGCGCCAGATCTTGTGCTGGCAGAGCACGATCTGTTGTTATCTACCAACAGCCTGCTTTATCCTATGGCTTATACATATATGTCAGAGCTGGAGTACAAAGACACTTTTATTGATGCTACACATCAATATGCTTTGCCGTTCGGAGCATTGTTCTATCCTGTTTTGATTGACCCACTAATAACTTTTTATAATAGAGGCATGCTGAGTCAGGCAGGATTGACCGGCCCAATTAAAACTTGGAGTGACTTGGCTCGCTATCAAAAAGACCTTACTGTGTATGATTCAAATGGTAAACCAAAACAGAGCGCCTTTGCGATAGGAGTGTACAGAAATATCTCATATGCAAAAGACATATTGATGACACAGCTCGCACAGCTCGGACACACTCCGGTCAAGGCATTGTTTTATATAGGTATCAACAATCAGGTTGCGGCCAATATCAATACTGATGTTGGTATAGGGACTACAGGGGATGATACTGTGCCTGATCTTGTAAAGATAATGCGATTCCAAACTGCATTTAGTGACACACAAAAAACTACATTTACATGGAGTGAGACAGGGGAGAATGATTTGAATATGTTCTCTCGTGGACAATTAGGATTTTATTTTGCTCGTGCCAGCTCTCTCTCTCGCATACGTGCTATCAATCAGAATATAGATATAGGCATCACTTATTTCCCACAATTTGAAAATACAAAAGCCCTCACCACCGGTGGTGCTATATATGGTGCAGCCGTAGTCCGCACAACAGCGGACCCAGAGTATTCTATATCTGTTGCCAGAAAGTTCTCGGATAATATATTTTCTTCTATGCTTTCTAACGCTCTCGGCATGTCATCTGCTCGCCGTGATGTTTTGGCTGGTACTGACGGATCAGAAAAAGCAGAGATACTCGGTCGTAGCGCATTAATAATGAAGTCTTTTTATGATTCAAATCCAATATCCTCTGAGACTTTGGTGCGATCTCTGTATGGAGATATACTTTCTGGGCGTAAATCAATAGTAGAGGCGGTAGACACCTTTGAAAGAGATTGGACAAAGGTATATACTAAATTACAATAAATATGCCAGCAACAACAAATTCCGGACCGACAACCGTTCTCGTAACATGTGGTAATGATGGTCAGGCACCGTGCAAACTTTCTGATCTATTTACTGTTTCAAATTTGTTTGCTGAATATGTTATAAAGTTTTTCTTACCGGCTGTATTTTTTATAGGTTTATTTTTGACAATATTACCAATACTCAAAAATCCAAACAGCCCCGAAAATTTGGCGGATGCAAAGGGTAGGCTTATCAAGCTATTAATAGGTACAGGTATAGTTATCGGTGCATATATGATAGTGCGCGTGGTGTTGCTCGCTCTTGGGGTGGACAGCGGGTCTGATGTTTTGCAGCGCGCAGTGGGTGGTACATCTTTCCATATTCCATTTATTGAGTATGCATATGGACAGACTACTCCTGCTCCGACAACTAGCTCGGGCAAGTTTAACAACCCGCTCAGCAACGTGACAATACAGTCTGTTATTAGTGGTATAGCAAATGTTGTACTGTATCTAGGTGTTATCGGTGTTATATACGGATATATACGCAGCGCTATATTTTTTGTAATGAGTCAGGACAATCCTAACAACTTAACAAAGGCCAAAACCTGGGTATTTTGGACTACAGCAGTGGCCCTGGTTATATTTGGAGCAGAAGTGATATATAATATATTAGTCAGCACCACAAATTCATTATTGCCATCAAAATAAACAACCTTTTATGTTAAAAAATATCTCAGAACTTATTAATAGTTTAACAAATATAGTGAGCGGAGGACTTGCGAGTCTTTTAATGGGTCTCGCTTTTATTGCTTTCCTACTGGCTATTATCAACTTCCTCTGGAAACGTAGATCAGGTGATGATAAAGGTTTGAATGATGCAAAGAGCATGCTCGGATGGAGCGTTATCGCCCTCTTTGTTATGGTCTCTATATGGGGACTGGTTTCGTTTTTACAAGGGGCGCTCGGTGTCGGTGGTGTAACAGAGATCAAAAAGCCTCAAACTAGATTCGGAACCCCTTCGGCAACAAATAACAATCCTTCCGGCAATCCAACAGCTCCAGGCAATAACATCCCTACAGACCCATGTCTTGCTAATCCTGGTAGCATAGACTGCAAATAATAATTATAACTATGAAAAAAATACTTTTAAGTTTAGGAATGGTGAGCGTGGTAGGGATTGCTAGTGCGCAGCAGGTTTTGAGTAATGTAGACAATATAATCAACAAATTAAAAGAAATAGTTAGTGGTGGTGTGGCTGGGCTGCTAATGTCTTTGGTTTTCGTTGTGTTCCTGTTGTCTATTATTACTTTTTTATGGAAACGTAGATCAGGCGATGATAAGGGGATGAATGATGCTAAAAACATGCTCGGCTGGAGCGTGATAGCAATGTTTGTGATGGTTGCTATATGGGGTCTGGTGGTATTTCTTTCTCAGACATTTGGTGTAGGTCTGGGTGGTACTGTGTACAAGCCCGCAACATTACCAGTTGAAAAAACAACAGGAAGCAATACTGGGGCTGGAAATTTGAAACCTAGTGGCGCCAGTTGTGAAAAAAGTAATGAATGTCAAAGTGGTGTCTGCGAGGACCCACTTGGAGCATTTGTAGGAACTTGTAAATAAAAATATATGGACACATTTAAATCTTTTGCAGATAAATTAACAGATCTAATAGGTAACACAGTTACTGATCTATTATTAACAGTAGCCGTCGCAGCATTTTTCTGGTCAGTGATAATGTTCATTTGGAACAGATCTCGAGGTGATGTGGACGCTATGAAGGACGCATCGAACAGACTACTCTGGAGCGTTATCGGTCTATTTGTTATGTTCTCAATTTGGGGAATAGTCAATTTCCTTCAGTCTGGTTTTGGTTTTGAAAATAAAAACACTATAAAGGCCCCATCTATACAGGTTAATGGTGGAACTACCCTGAGAGCAAATGGGTCGCCTTGTACAGAAAATAACCAATGTGTTAGCAATCTGTGTTACTTTTCAGCAACAGGAAGTGGGGTCTGTACTGTGCCTGGGGGTAGAATAGATAGATAATAGTGGATTGGCTATTGCTTATTAGTATTAATATATATACACTTAAAATACATACATATAGTATTTGTAACAAATTATGAAAAAAATTATTTCTTCGGTTATCGCTTTATCAACATTAGCTGTTGCATCAGCTCAGTCAGGAGGTTTGAATCTGCCACAGATCCCACCTTCTGCAAATCCAAATTCAGGATCTAGTATTGGACAAAGTCTTATTAATATAATATTGCAGTTCAAACAGATCTCAACATTGATCTATTCATCACTATTCGTAGTGGCGCTCATCCTATTCTTCGTAGGTATCTTTAGATTCATGGTTTCAAAAGAGGCAAAAGCTCACGAGGACGGTCTAAAGTACATGGGATTCGGAGTTCTCGCACTATTTGTGATGGTTGCTGTTTGGGGTATAGTTGCATTCATCTCTCAGACTCTCGGTATTGGTATTGGTGGAGATATCATGGTTCCTCGTGTACCGACTAGCGTTCAAACTTATTAATTCTATTTGTCGTGAACACAGCTGTTACTGGTGAAGTAAAAGATAGCGTAGTGTCTACTTTACAGGCAAATATATTAACAGAAGTAGTTAATCCTGTGTTATCTGTTGTTACAGCCTTTGCATTCGCATGGTTCCTGTACGGAGTAACTAGATTTATTCTTTTAAAAGATAAAGGAGGTGAAGAGATGGAGCGTGGTAAAAAGCATCTCATATATGGGACCATAGGACTATTCATAATATTGTCACTTTGGGGCATTATGAATTTCTTGGCTAATGCCGTAGGCTCAAACGTTTGGTTCAAATCTTAAAACAAAATACTAAAACATCTTTAACAAAGACCCTCGCGCAAGCGAGGGCCTTTGTGTTATTATGTATAGACTTATGGAGAAAAATAATGTTGGAATGGAGGATATAGTGTCACTGTGCAAACGTCGCGGGTTTATTTTTTCCGGTTCTGATATATATGGAGGTCTCGCTGGCACATATGACTACGGCCCAATGGGAGTACTGCTGAAAAGAAATATCACAAATGCATGGTGGAAGCATTTTGTTGAGAATCGTGACGACATGTATGGCATGGACGCTGACATACTAATGAATGCAAAAGCCTGGGAGGCATCTGGCCACGTTGCTGGATTCTCAGATCCACTGACTGAGTGTGACAAATGCAAACGTAGATTCCGTCGTGACCACGTAGAAGGAGATAAGTGTCCAGAGTGTAAGGTTGGGAATCTTGGTGAGACAAGACAGTTCAACATGATGTTTAAAACTCAAGTTGGAGCTATGGAGGACAGCAGTGCTACAGTATATCTTCGTCCAGAGACGGCTGGAGGTATGTTTGTAAATTATAAAAATGTGATGGATAGCATACATCCAAAATTACCATTTGGTCTCGCTCAGATCGGTAAAGCTTTTAGAAATGAGATCACCCCGAGAGATTTTATATTTAGACTTCGCGAACTGGAGCAAATGGAGATAGAATATTTTATAGACCCGAAAACATGGGAAGAGAAATTTGAAGAGCTGAGAAAAACATTCAAAGACTTTATGATTTCTATTGGTATACGCGAGGCCGGTATACATGAGGTTGAGATTGGTGATGGCGACAGGGCACATTACAGTAAACGTACTATTGATTTCGAGTTTGATTTCCCAATAGGACAAAAAGAATTAGCGGGACTGGCTTATCGTGGGGACTTTGATTTGAATGCGCATGCAAACATGAGTGGCGCAAAGCTTGATTATCTAGATGAGGCCACAGGAGAGAAATTTGTCCCACATGTTATCGAGCCATCAATAGGTGTCGAGCGTACAGTATTAGCGGTACTCGCTAGTGCGTACCACAATGAGGATCTGGGTGAGGGGGACAGTCGTATAGTTTTAAAACTAAAGCCAAGCATGGCCCCGATAAAGATTTGTGTATCTCCACTACTTAAAAATAAAGAGCAACTAGTTGGTAAGGCGCAAGAGATTTACAAAACTTTGAAAAAAGAGTTTGGAGCTGTGGTGTACGACGACAATGGGAATATTGGCAAAAGATATCGCCGTCAGGACGAGATAGGTACTCCATTTTGTGTTGTTATTGATTTTGATACTGTTGAGTCAGATGACAGCGTTGGGGTGCGTGACAGGGACACTATGGAGCAGGCTAGGGTAAAAATAAGCGATTTAAAGGCATATCTTGCAGAACGTCTAGAAATGTAGTAATATTGTAGAACTATGTCGCAAGATCGTCTAATCAAAATCATCAACAAGGAGTCAGGCCAGGTTATTTATACTACAAAGAATAAAAAGCAGGTGACTCGCAAAATAGAGCTAAAGAAATACTCTAAAAATCTCCGTAAACACGTAGCATTTAAGGAAGGAAAGAAGTAGTTCAAATACTAACAAAAAGACCAAGCAAAACTTGGTCTTTTTGTTATCCACAGCCTTCTTGACTTTTATACCTAAAAGTGGTATATTATTAGTCAGTACAGATTAACCATTTGGAGGTTACGATGCATCATATAATTCGTGATGAAGCGATCGCCAATGCCTCAAAGAGGATGGCTGATCAGCGTCAAACATTTGGCCCTGAAGGGGTAGCAAAAGCAATTGAGGTTGCAAGTTCAATGCTCATAGCTCTGGCTCAACTCAACAGAGAGCAAGAAGAAATTCTTGATAAAGTTGAGGAGGGACATACTCTACCGCCAGGATTCGTTTACAGAGAGAAGAAAGACAGAATCAAGAAGGTTATCAAGGATCAAGGTTCTAGCTTCGGATCAAATGGACGATATGGTGAGTGGGTTATCAAGTTTGGAGAAGCAATGTTCCGTTCTGAGATCGGCTTCCTAGCTGGTGATTCAAGAAGGCGTAAAGCCGAAGCCTTGAAACATGAGGAAGAAAGACAGAGATTGGCGGCTGTTCGTAAAAAGAACCAACTCTCGCTCTCGTTCGCCTGACACAAACCCCCCGACTAGCACATGTTGTAGTTGGGGGTTTCGTTTTCTGTTCAAAGTGCGATATTTTTGTTAGAATGCAAATGTTAGGGCCTATAGTTTAGTGGTAGAACAACGGCCTCCAAATCCGTTGGTCGAGGTT
>CAYJDH010000014.1:15075-20584 GCA_964368915.1 uncultured Candidatus Saccharibacteria bacterium | reverse complement strand
TCTATACTGTTAAGGTATATATGAGAACAGTCAGACAAGTAACATACACATTTATAGGAGTAGTATTTTTGATTGTCGGCATCGCCGGACTGGTGCTTCCCATTCTACAAGGATGGTTTTTTATCGCTATTGGCCTCATTTTTATATCACTTGAGTCGCCTCAGCTAGATGGTTGGTTGCAGAGAATGTCACAGAAAAATAGAGTGTCAGACAAATATTTTTCAAAATTTCGTTTGTGGACAAGAGGTAAATTGGGGTATGACTAATTTTAGTTAAATTTAGTCTTTGTTTCTGAGAGTTTATTTTTATATTTGTCTATTAGAGGTTGAGATATCTCTGTAGATCTGGACTCCAAAATCTCCATCACTTTGTCCAGGAACCAAAATGTACCTTGATGTACGAGGTTTTTGTTGATGGTGGACATGTTATGTATCTTGTCACATGTTGCGACTAATAATGATTCGGCCGGACCAGTTTCGAGTAATGCTAGATAGTTCTCTTTTCGCTCTTTCCATGTCAGCGGGTTGCTGTCTGTGCCAAAGAATTTAGGCTCTGTGACATGATACACGATATTCTTAACCCTCTCTCCAAACATGTTTTCTATTTCCTCAAAACTAACACCACAGTCCTCCACTATGTCATGCAGCAACATGGCAATATATATATCCTCATCACTCGTGTATTCTGACAGTATTAGCAGGGCTGAATAGGGGTGAGCAATATATGGAGTCTCGTTCTCATTTTTCCTATTTTGACCCCTATGGCACTCGGCTGCAAAGTTGATGGCAGATTGCAATCTCGGTGTGAAAGTTATAGACATGGTACAATTATACTATGAAAAAGATTTTAATGTTTTTAGCCATAGTTGCCATATGTCTGACTGTCTATATCAGTTTTACAAGTAAAAATGAAGTCGAGGATGTGGTGTTAGCGCCAGAAAATATCGATAATACAGCAACTGTCAATAATGATGAGACTGTCACATTTGCTACGAGCACTAAATGGCTGAGTGTAGAGATAGATTACCCTAATAACAACATAGTCAGAGATGCGATAATGGCTGACTATTACTCATGGGCCAGCAGCACGCAGATATTAACTGTTAACTCTGAAGTAAAAGCAAAAGAGTTCATGATAAGCGAGGGTATGCAATACGAATACATAGCAGAATACGAAGTCGCTAGCAGTTCAGATTCTGTGTCATATGTTTACGACATTTATAATTTTACTGGAGGAGCTCATGGCGGCGTTTACAAGAGGGTGTATACATTTGATAAAAATGGCAAAGAAAAAACAATATCTATTTCTAATTCATCTATACAAAAAGTCTTGCCACAAATACGTGCTGACTTGAAAAAACAAATGATACAGAGAGCTGAAATAAAAGAGTCAGAAATAGACACAAAATGGCTGAGTGACGGGACAGCAGTCAACAAGGAAAACTATAATACTTATTGGTATGACGGATCCGATGTTGTTTTCTATTTCGGACAATATCAGGTAGGGCCTTATGTTTATGGGGAGTTTGAGGTGCGTATACCAATATCGTCTCTTTAGTGGTAAAATATAAAAATGAACAAAACAGTAATCAGAATATTTGCTTTTTTAGTTTTTGCTAGCCCTTGGGTATATGTATCTAGTGTTTACAAGGATGTATTTTACATCACTACTGGACTCGTGATATTAGCAGCAACTATTTCAATAAAAAAGAAAAGGAAACACGGAGACGAAAGCGGGGATAAAGACAGCGTGCTCGACTAGTAACAGTTGCTATACTTCACTTATAAATAATGAACAGCGATCACAAATACGATTTGAATGACTTTAGCCGCGTGACGTATTTAGGTCTTGCTGATTTTCGTGGTGGCGAGCAAAAGTTTGGCATCAAGGCGTTAGACAGGACTAGACACACATATGTGATAGGTAAAACTGGATATGGCAAGTCCACTCTGCTCGAGAATATGGCCATTCAGGATATACAAAATGGCGAGGGTATATGTTTTGTGGATCCGCACGGCTCATCAGCTGAGAAGCTTTTAAAATATGTGCCCGAGCATCGCCTGGGTGATGTCGTGTATTTTGCACCATTTGATTTGGACTATCCTGTAGGATTGAACGTCCTCGAGGAGGTGTCAGATGATAAGAGGCATCTCGTGGCCTCTGGACTCATGGCTGCATTTAAAAAGGTTTTCGGTGAGGAGAAATTCTCGGACAGAATGGAAAATATTTTGAACAATATTATCTTGGCATTGCTTGAAAATAAAAACCAAGGTCTGCTCGGTGTGAACAGAATGCTCTCTGACAAGGACTATCGTAAATTTATAGTGTCTAATGTAAAAGACCCTGCTGTTCAGTCATTTTGGAATGAGGAGTTTGCAAAAGCTGGAGACAAATATCAACAAGAGGCGGCCCCAGCAATACAAAACAAAATAGGCCAATTCATCTCTAATCCACTCATTAGAAATATAGTAGGTCAGCGCAACTCAGCATTTGATATACGCGAATTGATGGACAAGAGAAAGATATTGATAGCCAACCTATCTATTGGAAAGATGGGAGAGGGTAATGTAAAGTTGATAGGGTCACTACTCGTTACAAAGATATATCTCGCCGCCATGAGTCGCGCCAATTTGTCGGAGGCCGAGCTGCGCAACTCGCCACCATTTTATTTTTATGTTGATGAGTTTCAAAATTTTGTTAATGAAAGTTTTGCACAGATATTGTCCCAAGCAAGAAAGTATAATCTGGCATTAACGGTCGCACATCAATACATTGATCAGATGACAGACGAGGTCAAGAGTGCGATATTTGGAAATGTCGGAACAATGATATCTTTTAGAACTGGACCTACTGATGCTGAGATATTAGAAAAAGAGTTTGCTCCGCAATTTACAATGGATGATATTGTTAACTTGTCAGCGCGTCAGGTGTATCTGAGGCTGTGTATAGATGGCGCAGGGTCTCGTCCATTTTCTGCGAAGACTTTGGCGCCAATACCAGAGCCAGAGCATAACTTTGTGCCAGCTACTATCGCTATGTCGCGAGCAATGTATGGCAAAGAGAGACATGAGGTGGAGGAGTATGTAAAAGACTGGTACAAGCCAGTTGTGGCCCCAGCAGCAGCAAAGCCAGCTGCTCCAGCTTATACACCGAGCACCCCCAGACCCGCCGCACAATCATATGTTAGTAATAGACAAACAGAAGATAGGAGTAAACCATATGCAAGACCTGTAGAGACAAAACCTGTTGAAAATAAAACAGTAGATAAAAGAGTTGAAAACAGAGTAGCAGACAAACCAAAAGTCACATCACAGTCAGTAGAAAATAAAAAACCAAACAATGCATTGCGTGACGCTCTCAATGTTGCTCTAGGCGTTGATCACAATACGAAAAAATTAGACACAGAGAAAACAAATGAGCCAGTAGATACAAAAAAGGATGAGGTCAAAAATATAAAAACAGTGGATGAACAAAAAATAAAAGATATTTTGGATTTATAATATATAGGTATATGAAAAGGTATATTGGTTTGCTGGCAATGCTCCAATCTATTATAAATGTGCACGCGATACAAATATCAGAAATAATGTATGACCCAGCTGGATCTGATTCTGGTCATGAATGGATAGAGGTATACAATGACACTGGTACAGCCATAGATATAAAAAGTTTAAAGTTTTTTGAAAATAGTGCAAATCACGGCATATCAGTTGTCTCCGGTAATGACTTTTTAAATGCTGGAGAGTATGCCGTCATTGCTGACAACGCTGGATTTTTCTCACTAGATTATTCTACTTTTACTGGGGGACTTTTTGATTCGGTCTTTTCACTTTCCAATTCTGGCGAGGTATTAGAAATGAGAACTAGTTCCGGTGAGAGTTTGTACAAAGTAACATATGTACCTGTGCCTGAGTCCAGCGGAACAGGCAATACGTTATCACTTATCAATGGACAATATATAAAGAGTCAGCCTACGCCTGGTGCTGCTAATATTGAGTTCACGGGCACAGTATCTACGTCTACAGGCGGCACCACGTCAACTTCTACCAACACATCATCTAGTGTGAGTAATACAGGTGGGTATTATGTCCCCACTAGCAAGAGAACATATATGTTGGGAGATATAAATATGTTGACCAACAAAGATATGCATACAACAGTGGGTGCGGAGACGTATTTTGAGATACGCAATGCAGACAGCAAGAATCAAAACATAACTGGCACTGTGTATTGGTCTTATGGAGATGGGGCAGGTGGTGTCGGGGCGACGACTACTCATGTTTATCAAAACAGTGGAGTGTTCTCGGCTTTTGTGGAGGTTGAAAACAGTAGTGTGTACGGTATAGACAGATTGTCTGTACATGTCCGTGATCCAAAGCTAGGTATACACGCCACATCTAGTGGCGTTGTGATACGCAATCATGATGAAGAGGATATAGATATAGGTGGATTTAGAGTTGTTTGTGACACGGGGATATTTGTAATAGCCAGACATATGCTATTGCCCAAAAATAGCGAGTCTATTATTAGCAATGTAAATATGGGATTTGTTTGCAAAAATCCAAAATTAAATTTTTCCAATAATAGTTTAGTGCCAAATTATGCTGAGCCAATAAAAAGTGAAAACAAAAATCAACTCACAACATTTGGCTTATCTAGCACAACAAGGCTGGCTTCTGCCAAAAAAGTCATATACACAAAGGCTAAAACGAAAACTAGTTCTGGTACAGTATTGGGGACGTCCAGTGTCAGCACAAAAACACCAACCGTAATATCTAAAAGTAATGGGGAGAAGGGAGTAGTAACAGGGGTCAAGAAATGGTTATACTGGTTATATGAATAGGATATTATCTGTTTTCTCTTTGTTTGCTCTCACTTTTACTATTGTCTCTGCTCAGTCTGTCTCTGGAGATTCGAATGGTAATGGTATACGTGATGACGTGGACTCTCTCATATCGTCTATGGCTAGCTCATACTCTTTACAGGCTCCGCAGCTCAGTGCTGTGGCTCAGGTCGCTCGCAGTCAGCAATATATATTGTCTGCCAATCCTCAAAATAGAGCGCAGGCAATAGAGATAGCCAAGCGTGATGCAGCTGCCACCAACTGTGCGTCCTCTAGACTGCCTGGAACATTGATGGAGATAGTTTACAGTCGTATCGAGACCGCTACATTTAATACTGTTGAGAGACAGGCTGCACAGGATTATTATATTAGTCTTTTAGGTGAAGATGACGTGGCTACGCCTGTTGTTGTGTCTGCTTGTGAAGATAACTATTCATCCAACACCGGGAACACAGGCTCAACAGGCAACACAGGAGGGTCATATGGTGGGACTGTCCCTAGTGGTGTTGTGCCAGACAGCGCTATCAATTACCCATGTACAGTCATGACTACATTTATGGAGTACGGATCAAGAGCGACTCAAGTTTTGACTTTACAAAAGTTCCTCTCTGATACTGGTTATATGGAGATGTGGCCTACTGGATATTTTGGTCGCAATACTGAGGC
>CAYJDH010000014.1:0-14975 GCA_964368915.1 uncultured Candidatus Saccharibacteria bacterium | reverse complement strand
TGTATGTAACATACAAGACAGACACTGCACAGCCAGTGACAATATGTTTTGAAAAGACAAATGAAAACAATTGTTCTAACCCTGATAACTTTGTTGCTCTCGCTAGCCAATACAGACCTGGGGCATATGATGCCATACCAAATGGTGATAGATGGATGCTCAACTTTTATTACAACGCTACAAATTGGGCTAATGGTGGCAAGGTATATATAAAATCAACCAGTGCTATTGCGGATGTGTACACTATACGTGTCGCTGACTCACAATAACGATATTACCTTCACCGCTCTCGCGTTTTATATTTTGCATACTTAGTATTTCAAATCCTGACTCATTAAAATATTTTTCTATTTCTTGTTTGGTGTAAGCGTGAACATATCTTACGTCTTTGTGTGCTCGAAATGGTAACAGTCCGTCACCATTTTGTAGCAGGGGATAGCTTTTACTATTTTCTAGGTCCCACAATGTGCAGATGAATTTTGCGTCAGGCTTTAGAACTCTGTTTATCTCACTCAGCCACTCAGCAACTAGTGATGTCGGCAGATGATGCATCACAGCAATAGAAAAACATATATCGTACTCCTCATTTTTTGCGGGTACGTTTATCCCATCACATATTTCAAATTTATTGCCCGGAAAGTCCACCCTCGCATAGTCGATAAGTTTTTCTGACGGGTCGATACCAAAGTATTTTATATCAGGATATTTAGATAGTATCTTTAACAGTCTGCCATTGCCACAGCCAACATCTATTATGTTTTCATTTCCACTTATATTCTGTTTTATAGTATCAGCTATTTCTGGCCAGAACTCCTGCCTAGTCTGATGCCACTCATCCGCGATGGTGTTATACCCATCGGTAGTGTGTTGTATTAGCTCTGCATCAGATTTGTCTAACATTCGCTTTACTATAACATAAAAATGTGTTAATGTATAAGTAATAAAGCTTTTTGATATAAGCCTAAAGTTTTATTTATATTTCTTAAAAAAGTTCATAAAAATAATCTTTCTTCAAATTTCTTTACCCTTCCTTTTAGGTGGGCCCTACGAAATTCTCATCAAGATATTTTTATTACCTTTCTTTTTGTATAAATAAAATGCCAGAAAATATATTCAAAAATATCAAAAGCGAGGTTGATGTTGCCAAGCTAAAACGCATACTGATGCGCGATCCATATTGGACAGCGCGTGTGTATGCTGTGCGCAAAAAGATAGACAACAAGGTAGACGCAAAAGGTCAGATGCCGAACAATCCAGAGCTGCTCGCTCTGTATCATGAGCTGATAGCCGAAGGTGTCGGTGAACGTAACCAGCAGACAGAGAATATTTTGAAAAGACTAAAGGTGCGCAGCAACTCTGGCGTGGCCGTCATCTCGCTCCTGACAAAGCCATACACTTGTCCCGGGCGATGTATATATTGTCCAACAGAAAAGAATATGCCAAAGTCATATCTCTCGCGCGAGCCTGCAGCGGCACGTGCACTCGGGCAGCGTTTTGACCCGTATAAACAAATTTGGACCAGATTGCGAGCTCTCACAATGAATGGACATCCGGTGGACAAGATAGAGATGATAATGATCGGAGGGACTTTTAATTTTTATAAAAAGGATTATCAGGAGCATTTTACTCGTGAGTCTTTTCGCGCGTGTAACAACTGGATGGCGGTAGAGGAGGGTCGTGAAGTTATAGGCGCTGACCATGACTACACATTAGAAGAGTTGCAAAAGATTAACGAGACAGCGCATGCTCGCATCATCGGACTTTCTATTGAAACTAGGCCAGACTATATCACTCCATCAGAGTTAAAATGGCTGAGATATCTCGGTGTGACAAAAGTCGAGCTCGGTGTGCAGCATTTGGATGATGGTGTGCTGGAGTACAACAAACGCGAGATGACCGCAGAGTCTATTGCCCGCGGGACAGAGCTGCTCCGTGATTATGGATTTAAAATCGTGTATCACATGATGCCTAACTTGCCGACGTCTACTCCAGAGATGGACGTGGAGATGTTTAGACAGCTGTACAATGGCAAGAGTCATCATCCAGACATGATGAAAATATATCCATGTATGGTGGTGCGTGGGTCACTGTTATACAAATGGGTAACGAGACGTGAGATAGAGTACAAGGCATATGATGATGAGTTACTCACTAGAGTACTGGCTGACTGTGAAAGCTTTGTTCCAAATTACACACGTCTCATACGTGTGATACGCGATATACCAGCTGACTATATTATTATCGGTAGCAAGAAAAGCAATTTGCGTGAAGATGTAGACAAGTTCCAACAGGCTCGTAATGTGCCACAGGTAGACATTCGCTCAAGAGAGATACGTGATGCAGAGGTGGATCCAAATGATTTTGATATGACAGAGACTTGGTATGAGACAGAGCATGGATATGAATGTTTCTTGCAATTTGAAAATGAAAAAGACAATAGAGGGCAAAATAAATTGGCTGGATTTTTGAGATTGCGTTTACCTAAAAAGGATTTTGATGTGAAGACTGATTTTAAAAACATAAATTTAGAACTTAAAAATTCTGATACTGCGAATAATTGGGGACTGAAAAAGTGGTATACAGAAAGTGAGGCATTTGCAGCCGAGCATCTCGACCAGATAGATGAGACAATGAATAATTCGGCCCTAGTGCGCGAGCTGCATGTATATGGCACTATGAAGAGAGTAGGTGAGGAGGGTAATCAGTCTCAGCATACAGGTATGGGTAAAAGATTGCTGGCGCGTGCCGAGGAGATATCGCGAGGTGACAATCAATATGGTCTCAAATATGAAAAGCTATCAATAATAGCAGGAGTTGGCGTGCGTGAATATTATCGCAAGCGCGGCTACACACTACAAAATACCTATATGGTCAAGAGTTTGTAGGTACTGCCTTCGTGATATACTATTTGCATTATTTAAAATAAAAAAGTAGATCACAATATGAAATTATCAGGATTCTTAAAAGGTGTTATATATGCGTCTCTCGCAGTGATACCAATGCTCGCATGGTTTGTTTCTGAGTCGACATTTTTCCCTTATATTACTGGCAAGAATTTCGCCTTTAGGTTCCTGATAGAAATATCTTTGGTTGCATGGGTGGCTCTCGCGATACTCGAGCCGGCGTATAGACCTAAAAAGTCTTTACTTTTTTATTCTTATACATTCTTTTTAGGAATAATGTGTCTCGCAAATATTTTAGGAGCCAATTCATACCTGTCATTCTTTTCAAATTTTGAACGTAGTGAAGGCTGGTTCACACACTTACATTTATTTATTTACTTTACTATCTTGTATTCTGTTTACAAGACAGACAAAGACTGGTTAAAAATGTTGGGATGGTTTGTTGTTGGTAACGTCGCTGTATCTATGCAGGGAGTCTTTCAAATACTCGGGCAGAAAGATTTTTTCTTAACAAAGATATATAGCAGTAAGATGGTGTCATTTATAAACGAGTTCTATCCGACAGCTTCTGGTAATGGATTGCGTCTAGATTCTACTCTCGGTAACGCTGCGTATTATGGTATATTCACATTATTCTTTGCGTTCATAGGCGCAATGCTCGCGGTAAAGGCGAAAAATTGGAAGGGCGATCAGGGATGTCGATCTGTATTTATGGTTGTGGGTCCGATTTTCCTTGTGCTCGCTAGCAAGTTTTTCAACGGAAGCATAAGTCCGTTTATATGGCTTTTGGGTATGATTGGGCTCGTTATCGGTGGTTACAGTTTTGTTAAAAAATACTCTGAGGGTCAGATCGGTAGTTGGCCGTTTGCTATTGTTGCATTATTAAATGCTTTCTTGCTATTTTATACTCAAACTCGTGGTTCATATTTTGGTTTAGCTGGAGGTATAGCAGTTGCTGTTGTTACATTTATGCTGAGCAAAGAGGGTAGGCAAAAATATGCAAAGACAGTCAAATATCTATTAGGAGCTACAGCGGCATTAGTAATAGTTGTTGCTGCAATGTTTGTCTTGCGCGACACCAGCATGATGCAAAACTCGGTGATAGTAAAACGTATAGCAACTATCAAATTAGCAAACATAGTATTGCATCCTGTTGATTCGTTTAACATGGTGGCTGATAATAATGTGTCTTATCCAGAGCTGGTTAATTATTTTGGAGAGGCGACGATAGTATCACGTTTCCTAAATGCAAAGATGAGTATAGAGGGTGTGAGTGAAAGTACAAAGAATTTAGTTTTGGGTTATGGGCAGGAGAATTACACGACAGTCTTTTCAAAACATTTTGACCCTAGAATGTATCAACAGGAGGCATGGTTTGACCGTGCTCACAATGTGTTCTTTGATTGGCTGGTAGCAGGAGGAATCATCGGTTTACTGGCGTATCTCGCTCTATACCTCACACCTGTGTACATGCTCTGGTATGGTAAAGGTAAACACAATATCTCACTGGGTGAAAGGAGTATTTTGACTGGAGTCCTCGCTGGGTATTTTATACACAATATATTCGTGTTCGACAGTTTGACCAGTCTGATAGTGTTTGTCTTGATATTGGCATACATAGCATCACGTACCCGTGACACAGACAGTCATATAAAAGACGAAGGCAAAGACCATAAGCACGCTAGTAATATTGTTATGTATGGATACCTGTCGGCTGCATCTGTTGTGAGTATATTGTTATTTGTGTTTACGGTTTACAAGCCGCTTTCAGCAAATATGGATGTTATATCATCACTACGCGCCGTTAACGCTATGAGCACATATGCAGATGTCCCCGCTGCTACAAAGTTAACACTGTCATATTTTAAATCAGCCCTCTCTGCAAAGAGTTATGGTGATAACGAAATATTGGAGCAAATGGTGTCTCGTGTTGCAGATTTGGCGTCACTGGATTTTACAAAAGTTCCCGAAGATAAACGTGCCAGCACAACACAAGACTATCAAGAGATGAGATCTTTAGCAGAGACTAGCTATTTAGCCTTTATTAACAAATATCCAGCAGCCAGGGGTTATTCACTTTATTCTTCTTATATGAGAATAACGGGTAACTTGGATGCTTCAAAAGAATATGGAGCAAAAGCGGTAGAGCTTGCTCCTAACAAGCAGGCATTGGTAGGTGACTATATAGACACTTTGATGGATAGAAAAGAATATAGCGAAGCTTATGATTTAGCAAAGAAAATGTATGAGTCTGAAAAGACATTCCTATACGCAGAAGAGACTTATATAACGACAGCTGCCTATGCTGGCAAAAAAGCTGAAGCCAAGGCTCAATTGGAGAGTTTGCGTCAGCGTAATGGAGAGGCAGCAAAGCAGCTTGACGCCAAGCTTGTCGCTCTGTTAAAATAGTGACAGTGAGTTGCACATAAAAGTGTGCTAGCTTGCAACAACAACAAATGTCCTCATAAAATGCGCCATTCGGCGCATTTTATGTTTCCGATTTTTAAAAGTATTTGCTTTTAATTTTAGATGTCTGATATAATAAGTTTGTAAACCTGTTTTCTATTCGCAAGCGGACGCACTCACAAAGGCATTTGTTGTTGGAGTTAGCACCTCGCTTGCGAATTGAGTACAGGTTTTTATTTTTGATCTAGGCAGAGATTGCTGTTTGCCGCCAAGTCTTTGTTCGAGTCACTTTTTGTATCAGTATTTATTTTTACCATTGCGATTATCGCTATCATTAGAGCATTATCAGTAGACATCTCTCGTTTAGGTAAATACAAATCCAAACTGTCTCTCTTGCAAATATTTGTTATCGCCTCACGTATGTGATTGTTGGCCGATACTCCACCACCAACAATTAGTGATTTGCTGTTGTACAAAAATGTTGCAGTCTCTAATTTCTTTACCAGCACATCTGTGACAGCATTTTCAAACTCCATACAGAACACCTCACGCAGCTCTGGGGTTATCTCATTTTTCTGTGTAGCATACAGCACTGCGGTCTTTAGACCTGAAAATGAAAAGTCTAGGTTCTTGGAATTGATCATTGGGCGAGGTAGGCGTAGATGTTCCGGGGTTATCGCTCCACGTTTGCGAGCCGAGTCAGCGAGACGGGATATTTTTGGTCCACCTGGGTACTCGAGGCCCATAGATCTAGCAGCCTTGTCGAATGCCTCACCCGCCGCATCATCGAGAGTCTCTCCTATTTTTTGATACTTGTTGGCTATTGGCATGAACACTATCTCAGTGTGCCCGCCAGAAATCAGTAGCGCTAGAGATGGATATGCGGGCAATGTTAGTGTGTAGTGGTTTTTCTTTTTTTCTTCGACAAGGGATGCGTATATATGTCCCTCCATGTGGTTGATACCATAGAGAGGTATGTTGTTTTCCAATGATATTTTTTTTGCTTCCTCGACACCAACCCAAAGCGCTGGAGCGAGACCCGGACCAGAGGTCACAGCTATTGCGTCTATTTTTTTAATAGTAATTTTTGCTTTTTCCAAAGCTTTGGCTATTAATATTGGTAAATGTATCAGATGCTCTCGTTTCGCTAGGTTGGGGTACACGCCTCCGAACTCTTTGTGTATGTCTATTTGCGAGATTAACATATTAGATAACAAAACAAATTCACTGCTACCTTTTTTAAATTCTATTATCGCTACTCCTGTTTCGTCGCAGCTGGTCTCTATTGCCAAGATTCGCATATTGTGACAATTATATCATAAATATGCTGTATACTGTTAGACAAGTCGCGAGACTTACTTTTAAATAATAAATATGCAATTTTTAAAACAATACAATTACAGTATCTCTATGTTGCTCATACGCGTTGTCGCGGGTATAGCTTTTATAGCTCACGGCTATGGGAAAGTTATGGATCCTGATATGTTTGCAGGTTTCTTTTCATCGGTAGGCCTTGGTGGGTCTAATATGGTGATGTTTGTAGGTCTAGTCGAGGTTATCGGTGGAATATTGTTAATAGCTGGCGTATACACTATGTATGCTGGGGCATTGCTCAGCATCGTAATGCTGGTTGCTATTTTCAAGGTTCATCTTTCAAGTGGGTACAGTATGATGAATAATGGATATGAGTATCAATTATTATTACTTGCTGTTTCTCTTGGTATGATTTTCTCTGGTCCGGGTAGATACTCTCTTTGGGGTGGTAAATGTGGTTGTCCAAAAGGAATGTGCGAACACAAGAGCGGATCGAAAACTTGTAATTGCTAGACTGGTATAACAGTTAAACACAAAAAGCGGCCACTGCGTGGCCGCTTTTTGTGTTATTGTATACATATGAATATCAAAAAAAGTGAGATCAAAACCAGAAAAATAAATAGTGAAATGAGAAAGAGTTTGGAGAAATTTAGTAGCAAGAAAAGCAAAAAAGTAGTCTGGTAATATGAAAATATTGTTATTATCAGTCAGCAAAAAGAACATCTCTTTTAAAGACTCTGTAGATGAGTACAGGCTGAGACTGTCTAAATTCGTAGAGATAGAGGAGGAGGCATTGTCACACTCTGATACCAAGACTGAGACTGAAGGCTTGATAAAAAGAATAAAGCCTGATGATTATGTTGTTCTGATGGATGAACATGGCAGCAACTTAAAGAGTGAACAGTTCGCAGAGCTCCTAGATAATAGGATGCAAGACAGCCAAAAGAGAATAGTGTTTATAATCGGTGGGGCATATGGCGTTGATGAAGATTTGAAACATCGCGCCAACTACACACTAGCATTTGGGAGTATGGTCTGGCCACACGCGCTGTGCAAGGTGATGCTTTATGAGCAGATATATCGCGCCTACATGATACTTTCCGGGTCATCTTATCATCACGAGTAATATGTGATAATATGTACCTCACAAGGGCGGTTAGCTCAGTTGGTAGAGCGTCACATTGACGTTGTGAATGTCAGAGGTTCGACTCCTCTACCGCCCACAATGAAAAAGTTACTTCTTTCTATAATTATTTTATTTTTGTCCATTGGGGTAATATATTATATAGGAGTACGCGGAACATATAGAAATGATTTGTCTATAAATGGTAAAGACTTTTGGGTGCAAATAGTAGAGAGCGATAGAGACAGACAAATGGGATTATCAGGCAGATATGACATGTGTGACAAATGTGGGATGTTATTTGTTTTTGATGATATGAGTGAGAGAAGTTTTTGGATGAAAGATATGAAGTTTGATATTGATATTATTTTTGCTGACGCAGATAAAAAGATAGTTAAAATGTATGAGAGTGTTGATAGGAAAAAGTTCCCAGAGACATACAATGCAAATGCAAAGTACGTTCTCGAGCTCGGGTCTGGCACTGTAAAAAATAGTGGTATTGTAGTTGGGGATGTGATAGATTGGTAGTGCTACTTTTGATAGGTGCGCGAACCTGGTTTATATCAGGGAGTGAGGAAAGTCCGAACACACAGTTTTGAATTATTCAGAACAAAAGTAGTGGGTAACGCCCACCGTGGGTGACCATAGCGTTGCGAACAGAGACGAGCCTGTTTAGTCAGGTTGAAACGGCAAAATACGTACTCGTGTGCAAGACCGTGCCGGCCTCGTGCCGGAGTCGTCGCAAATGATCAACATGGCAACATGTTGGCAAGAAAAATACCTATTGGTTTGATAATTCACAAGATCAAGCTTTACAGAATTCGGCTTATAAAAGTAGAAAGCCCCGCGCCGCAAGGCGCGGGGCTTGTGTTATAATAAGTTTTAATTATGCAAGGAGAGAAAAAGCTACTATTTGCAGCGCTGGTATTAGGATTTTTCAATTTACTCTCTCTTATATTAGGTCTGATTCGCGACAGGCTGTTGGCCTCTAATATTGGTCCAGGAGAGGTGCTGGATACTTATTATGCAGCATTCAAAATACCAGACACCATTCATCTCATAATGATGTCGGTGATATCTACTATCACCATAGTTCCTATATTTTCTAAATTGATACGCGAGGATAATTTTAAAAAGGTTGGTGAAATGTTCTCGACGTTAATATTATTTGTATCAGGCATATTAATATTTTTTGCATTCGGTATGTATTTTGTCATACCCCATGTTCTCGACTGGTATGTGCCAGGATTTTCTATCGGCCAAAAAGAGGACTTGATTTGGATAACTAGAGTTTTGATGTTGCAGCCAGTATTTTTGGCAACGTCTTATATCATAGGGTCAATGCTACAGGTCAAGGAAAAGTTCTTTTATTTCTCTCTAGCACCAGTCCTTTATAATTTGGGTGGTATTATCGGTGTGAGTCTTTTGTACCCGCTATACGGCCTCACAGGGCTCGGTATGGGCATAGTAATAGGTGCGATATTGCATCTCGGTGTTAACCTTTATGGCATTAGACGCATACCAGAAAAAGTTTGGGCTGGTTTCAATTTTTCTTTTGCTCATGTGCGCGATATTGCTATTGTGGCGGGACCGAGATCTCTCGCTCTCGGTGTGCAACAGCTCAGGCTGTTAACATTTGCTACAGCTGGGTCTCTTTTACCAGCTGGGGCAATATCTGTTTATAATTTATCTTATAATTTGTACTGGATACCAGTGTCAATTATTGTTATGAGTTATCTGGTGACCATTTACCCCAGGTTAGCATCTATTGATAACAGACCGGACTTGAGTGGTTTTGTTTCCACTGCTGTAAATTATTTCGTTTTCATTTTGATGCCTATTATTTGTTTTGGTTTTGTATTGCGCGCCTATATAGTGCGTATCGCTTATGGTACTGGGGTATTTGATTGGCAGTCTACCCGCCTCATCACTGCGACATTTGCAGTATTTCTTTTTGTTCTAATTTTTGATGCGATACGAAAACTATTTAGTAGGGTGTTGTTTGCAAGAGGTGTAGTCTGGGCACAGTTTTCAATAGAAATAGTTCTGTTAATAGTTCAAACTTTGATTTTCATTTTCGCCTTCAAATATATTATAAACATATCAGGGCCATTCTTGTCCGAGCTACTCAGTATATCTATATATTCTATTCCTATTATTGCTCTCGCCTTGATATTCTTTATATTGGCCATAGTTGAACTGGGGGTGTTGTATGTTTTTGTTAGGAGACATGTTGATATAAAGTTATCTGTCTCTCCATTCCATGCAGTATTTGCTAGTCTCGGTGGCGGTCTGGTAATTTACTTAGGGCTAAATATATTTGAGGACTGGTCAAAGATAGGTGTTACAACTGTCGGCCTGTTGATACAGTCTGGACTCGCTTTTATTATGGGAGGGGTAACCTGGTATATACTTTTAAAAATATTTAAAAACAAAGAGATCGCGATACTCGAGGACGCTGTGAAAAGAAAAATCTGGAGAACAAAGATAGAGGCCGTAAAAGAAAATGTAGAGGTGGTCGAGTAGTGCCAGACTCGAAAAAGGTCTTAAAATATGCTAGAGTAGCAAGGTGAATATTCGCAATTTCTCCATCATAGCCCATATAGATCATGGCAAATCCACCCTCGCGGACAGAATGCTCGAGTTGACTGCGACTGTGGAAAAAAGAAAAATGCAGGAGCAGGTCCTCGACAGTATGGAGCTGGAGCGTGAGCGTGGCATAACTATCAAGATGACACCGGTGCGCATGGACTATACAGCCAAAGACGGTAAGGATTATATTTTGAATCTGATAGACACCCCGGGCCACATAGACTTTTCTTATGAGGTGTCACGCAGTCTGCGTGCGGTGGAGGGGGCCGTGCTGCTTGTCGATGCTACTCAGGGTGTGCAGGCTCAGACAATGACAGTGCTCGAGATGGCAAAGGAGGCAGGGCTGACGATTATCCCGGTGGTGAACAAAATAGATAGCCCATTAGCAAAGGTGGATGACACAAAGGACGAGATAGTAAAAATTCTTGGTTGCAAATACGAAGACATATACGCAGTGAGTGGCAAGACAGGTGAGGGTGTGATGGATCTGTTCGAAGTGATATGTAAAACAGTCCCAGAGCCAAAAAAGATTGAAGCAAATGCAAAAGGGTCTCGCGCCCTCATATTTGATTTTGAATATTCTAATCACCAAGGCGTGATACTTTATGTGCGTATGCTAGACGGTGCTGTACAGCGTAATGACGAGTTCGTATTCCTTCAGTCAAAGGCAAAGTTTATAGTAAAAGAGGTGGGATTCTTCAAGCCTCAAAAAGTTGAGAATGGTAAAGTGACAGAAGGCGAGATCGGATACATTGTGACTGGCATCAAAGAGCCTGGTGTGGCGCGCGTAGGAGACACAGTGACACCATTTGCACATCAGATGACGGCCTTCCCAGGATATGCCGAGCCGACACCACTAGTGTTTGCGAGTATATATCCAGAGTTCCAAGAATATTTTGATGATTTGCGTACAGCATTGGGTAAACTTCGCCTGTCTGACTCATCGCTAACATATGAGGAGGAGACTAGTGGGGCGCTCGGGCGTGGATTTAGAGCTGGATTCCTCGGTATGCTCCATATGGAGATAGTCACAGAGAGACTCCGTCGTGAATTTGGTCTCTCACTTGTCATCACTTCACCATCTATTACTTATGAGGTGACTGACAAGAATGACAAAACAGAAATGGTGTACACGCCTATACATTTCCCAGATCATGGAGATGTTGCTAGTGTGCGTGAGCCGTGGATATTGACTACAGTTATCACCCCGCATAGATATATCAGTAATGTGATGGAGATACTTCACAAACATGAGGCGACAGTAATGGAGATGGAGGATTGGGGATTTGAACGTGTCAAAATGATACTCGAGATGCCACTGCGCGAGCTGATGCGTAATTTCTTTGATGAGATGAAAAGTGTGACTAGCGGGTATGCATCTGTGGCGTACGAGGGTAATGAGTTGCGTCCAGCAAATGTGACACGCATGGATGTTTATGTTGCCGAGGACAGGATAGCTGCATTTTCAAAAGTTATACCAGAATATCGTGCTCAAGAGGAGGCAGAAGAGGTGGTGGAAAAGCTTGAGAAAATACTTCCAAAAGAAATGTTCCGCGTAAAGATACAGTCATATATAAAGGGTCGCATAGTAGCGAGTAGGTCAATTGCCCCAATGAAAAAGGATGTCACAGGACATCTATACGGTGGAGATATTACGAGAAAGATGAAGCTACGCGAAAAACAAAAAGAGGGCAAGAAGAGAATGATGTCAGAAGGAAAAGTCCATATCAGTCACGATACTTTCCTAAAGATGATGAAGAACTAGTACTGCTTAGTACAAGAAAGTAATAAAATAAGAAGCCACAAGTCCTAGCATCATGATGACTGCTACAACTGAGAAGACCACTCTTACTATTTTTTGGTTTTGAGATGAGAAAAACATGTTGTACACTATATCATGTTAATGTCTGTCTATCAACAAAGGAAAATTTGGAAAATAATAAAATATTCAAAACTTACAGGTTTGATATTTCTGGGTATAGCTATATATTTTGCTATGGAGTCCTTGCAATTCCTACAAAAATGGGGACAATTGGACGAGAGGCTGACTGATGCAAAGAGTGAGAGACAGAGGTATGCTGAAAAGCTAAATAAAAGACAAGGGGAATATGATTTCTTGCAAACAGAACGTGGGAAAGAGGAATATCTGCGTAACAATATGCCAGTAGCAAAGGCTGGAGAAAAGGTGGTGATACTTTACGATGCCACATCTAGTCCAGTGCAAGTGTTATCAACAGAAATGCCTTGGTATGTGACACTTTTTTCAAATATAAAATACTTTTTTGCAACTTATACCAATATCTAGTAAACTAACAATATTATGGATACAACAACACAACAAGTAGAGATTTACAGCACGCCGACATGTCATTTTTGCCACATGGCAAAGGACTGGTTTACAGCTAACAACGTAGCATTTGTCGATCACGATGTAGCTGCTGATATGGAGCGCAGAAAAGAAGTGGTAGAGATGACAGGTCAAATGGGTGTGCCGGTTATCAAAATTGGTAACGACATCATTATCGGTTTCAATCAGCCAAAACTTGAGGAGCTTTTGAATATCAAAAGCGCATAGTATATAAAAAGTTTAGCCCCCAGGACGCTTTGCGTCCTGGGGGCTTTTCCTATTTGTTCAGCACATAGATCCCAATCAGCACCAGTACGGTGCCAATGATTTTTCCGAGAGTAATGCTTTCCTTGAAAAACATCACTCCACCGATACTAATGATGGTGGGCATCATAACGAGTACGATCGGAATCATTCTCGACATTTCTGCTGATCCATTTTGCGCCTGCTCGATCAGTCGGTAGAACAGTACCAGCCCTATACCGTTAATGATACCGGCAACGATCATCAGTAGTCCTTTGGGTTGGGAAATGGTTACGGCTATCTCGTTATAGTTGCCACCAACGAGTGCGTACCACATCAGCGTCGCAAACGCTGTGCCACTACCAATCAGTAATGCCATGATCGGATATGGCATAGGTGCCGCCCGTGCGATCAGTGCCGCCGATCCAAAAAATACAGCGCACAGTATTGCTGTGAGATTGTTAGACATAACGCCTCCAGAGAGTTAGGAACATTCCTGTGTGCTATCCTATCATAAAATAAAAACATTGACACATCTTGCAATATTTTATGTATTAATGTAATATTTGTATTAGATTGTTCATGTGCTCGTATAGGCAAAAAGCAATCATCAACTCAACGCCTTCACATCAGGAGAAGTTCTCATGAGTAAGTCACGACGCTACTTGGCAGCATTCTTTGCTGCCGCACTCGCAAGTATCGGCCTGGCAGCGAGCGCTGCCCAGTTCGATAACACCGTTGCCACAAGCACAGCCACAAAACAGCTGACTGATGGCCTTTCCGTAACTTCGCAACCCACGTGCGCAGAAGCGCTGCCTGCGCAGTATGCCAGCGACGGCGTGATGCTCAAGATGAGTTCGAACCTCGGCTCGGTTCAGTACGGCAAGTATCACGGTGCGGCGCCCAACGGCGTACCGATCATGCGCACGTCATCGCCGTCGACAATCGTCGACTCACGAACGGCGACACCCGAAATCATTTTGACATCAATTTCCGGCGCGTCTCAGGAACACAATCGGCACACCGCCGGACAGGGTCATCACGATGCCTCGACCGCCGGCAAGTTCGCGGGAAGTCAACCGTTTACCGGCACTAGCGCCGTTACGACCTAAGTTCCGGTTGGTCAGATCCCGCGCAGCATGCTGCGCGGACAACAACCTACGCGCACTGGAGACTAAACGTCTTCCAGTGCGCAGAATAAACGCTTTTCAACTCACAAGGTTGCGAAGCGTTTTTTATTGACTATTTTATAAAATAGTGTAGGATGTGTCCGTGGCCGTGTGGCCTCTCAATACGAAAGAAAAGAATGTCGTTTTTCCAAGAACTACTCGCCCTCCTCGAAGGTCGCCGTCCAACAGGACCGCGCGGCTAATACCGGAAAGACTAGAGGTGGAATTCCTCTAGTCAAACATGCCCGCTTCGGTGGGCATTTTTTTATTTTTATGCTGGTGCCCACAGCAGGGATTGGTCAGCCTCGCATACAGTTTTTATTTCGCAAAGCTCATAAAAACTGTTGCTCCTCGACCCCGTATTCAATTCCTTCAAAAAAGAGATTTTAATCTCTTTTTTGCTCGACACACATTTTTTCAAAATATGTGTCCTCGGCAGGAATTGAACCCACATCAATCCCTTAGGACGGGACTGTTCTATCCGTTGAACTACGAGGACAATGGTGTATACTATATCACATGAACACACAGGAACAAATGGACGAGCTGATGCGCTTGACCAAGGAAAACAACAAGATGCTACACTCTCTCAAAACTCATGCCAACGTAGGCATAGTTTTAAAATCACTGTATTGGATAGTTGTTCTCGGTTTTGTTTTTGGGGCGTATTACTATTTACAGCCAATTATGGATCTGTTCACAGGAGATGCTAGCGTAACAGATAGTGCGGTTAATAGATTTAACCAAGTGATACCGATTATCACTAGATTCAAAGAGTTTTTCACCTCTTTAAATACCAATTAATTTGTGATAATATGGTGGGATGCTTGGATAGCTCAGTTGGTAGAGCGCTTCCCTGAAGAGGAATAGGTCCCCAG
>CAYJDH010000013.1:15207-22752 GCA_964368915.1 uncultured Candidatus Saccharibacteria bacterium | reverse complement strand
ATTTATATATTCAAACTAACACTTAAAATACTGCAGGTCAAACCCCTTATGCAGTCTTGTTCATATCTGCAGTTATTCCACTAAGTTTTTTCAAGGCATCCATAACACCCATTGGCACCACCCCTTCTGACAACTCTCCTTTTCTAGCCTTCTCCAAACTAATTTTAACTTCTGCTGCCGCTCCTTGATTCAACAAGTGTTTCATTACTGCTCTTTGCATTCTCAATGCCTCCTGATCTTCCTGATTCAAATGTATAGGTAAATTAACTTCTACTATACTGTCTGGCTGTTGCTGTTGTGGAGCTTGAGGTTCTTGACCTGGGAATTTTGGAGGCATGTTTTTGAAATTATTTTGCAGAATTTATTTTTTAATATCTTGAGTGTACACCCATCTTGCCCACTTAAGCAAATCAAATTTATGTGTTATTATGTTTCTCAATTACCGGATCGTCTAAAGGTAGGACAGAAGCCTTTGAAGCTTTTAATCTTGGTTCGATTCCAAGTCCGGTAGCAAAATTGAGTCAAGTTCTAACGTCCGATGAGCCTAAAAATATAATCCAAATATTATTTAGTGAACTGAAAGCTTTTAACCAAGTTATCTAGCTCACCAAAGTTTGAATAATCTCCATAGATTGTTACTATAAAATACTTTCCTAGCATAGAAACTAGAGGAATAAAGTAACTACGAGTTTTTTCTCCACTTTCTAATTCAACATCAAGAACATTAGTATTTTGACCAGCAATCATGATCTGTTTTGTAGATCTAGATTTTTCTGGATAATCAGAAGATGCCTCATATGTGTTTTCTGTTCCTATACGAGCTTCAATCTTATTCTCACCGGTTCCAAATCCTTTTCTGTAAATACTCTCATCATAGTTAAAAAGTTGTAGAGTTCCGTTTGAAAGATCATCACTACCTATATGCCATTTACTTGTGTAGTTAAAAGTTAATTTATAAGTTTCGTTCGTGTATTGACTTGTACCATCTTGGTTTTTTGTAACTAGACCCTTATTTGTATTAACAACCACAGGAGTACTGGTAGCATTTATGGGATTCTCTGTGTTGTTTGTGTTTTTAACACAATAAAAATAACTAGCAGCAGCTACCAAAACTACTAAGGCTACTATTGAGATTATTGTTCTAGATTTCATATATTTATAAATTATATCATTTTTAAATAAAAAAACCGCACAAGCCTAAGCGAGTGCAGTTTGAATGTTTGGGAGGTTTTAATTCCCTGTAGGTGTGAGGCTCGACTGGTAACGACGAATCCATCCAGTTGGAACACCGCTTCCGTTTACAGAGCATTCCGTTTGGTAGCTTTTTAGCAACAAGCCTTCCATAACGACTTTCGTCAGCTGAGATACTGTTGCCGCACCACTGTTCTGGTAACGAACACCGAAATGCAAATGCGTTCCAGTGCTTGCTCCAGTATTACCCATTATTCCGAGTTGGTCACCTTGAGCGACCGAGTCAGAGGTCGTGAGAGCTGTACCGTTCTTCTTTGCCGCGGAACTAGCCAGATGCAGGTAGCCCTTCTTAAAAGAAAATTTATGATACACATAAAATATAAACTGAAAAGCTCTGAGGTCCACGGCATCGGATTCTTTGCTGACCAAGATATAAAAATCGGGAGTGTGATATATACAGCCAGTCCAAAGCTAGACCTAAATATTTCTAACGAAACTTTTGAAAGTTTAACTGAGAACGAAAAACAGGAAATATTGTACTGGGGATTTTGGATAGAAGACCAAAAAGTGTGGCACGTAGATTTTGATAATTCAAAATTTTTAAATCACTCATACAAAGGAAATGTTACTCAAGATTTTAAAAATCCTGATGCTTACTTGGTGGCGACAAGAGATATCGAAAATGGAGAAGAAATGACTCAAAACTATTTAGAATTTGAATCAGAAAGTGATTTAGCCAGAAGAGGAATCGCCCCAGAAGAAAAATAATATTTGCCATTATTCCGATATGAAAAGTTTTTCTATTACTGGGAAAGTTTGGATATACCCTGGTGTGGGTGGTTGGCATTTTATACATGTTGATCGTGAAGTCGCAGCGAAGATCAAAAAAGTTGCCAGGACCTATGGTGCTGGTTTTGTAAAAGTCGAGGCGACACTCGGCAAAACATCTTGGACCACCGCCCTATTCCCAAGCAACAAAAGCGGAACGTATTTGTTATCGATCAAATCATCCGTCAGAAAAAAGGAGGACGTCTGGGACGGCGACGAGATCAAGGTGAAAATAAAATTGATATAGCTATTTCCTCCTGTCTATCAACTTTTCTGCATAGTCCCAGGTCACATCTATCTTTTTGTTTGGATTGAAAATATTCATTGGGTCAAATGCATGTTTGAGTTGTTTAAAAATATCCAACATCTTGTCGGTGTACATGTAATGGAGGAATGGCGAGCGTATCAGTCCGTCATTATGCTCACCAGACAGTGACCCACCATATTGCTGCACCAATGTATAGACCTTGTCTGAGATACTTTTGATCTGATCTATACTTTTCTCATCTCTTAACTTCATCAGTGGTATGACATGTATATTGCCATCTCCAACATGTCCAGCTATGGTGTACACCAGCTCCTCGGCATCGAGTATCTCTTCAAATTTTGGAAGAAATGTTGCGAGGTCACGAGAATGCACAACCACGTCCTCGATAAATGGCACAGTGCGCACGTCTTTTAATTTACTGCGGAGCAGATTGAATGACTCGCGACGAAATACCCAATACTTTTTTGCCTCTCTTTCAGTTCTCACTATATGAGCACTGATCCTATCCCCCAACTCCTCATCCATTTGAATAGTATTAAAAATCTTTTCTATTTCTCTGGTTTTCTTGTTAAGTGTGGCTCTGTCTTTTTCTACAAACTCTATGAGCATTACAATCTTTGGAATATTGCCACTGATAAGCATTTTGAACTCTGGCCAAAAAAGCTTTGCCAAGCTAAACATGCTGCCACCAAGTCTCTTTAGAATTTGCGGGAGGAACTTCATAGCTATACGAAATGTGTGGTCGTCGAACACTTCGAAACTCTCTGGAGCGAGAGGAGATATTTTCTCGACTATCATTGGCATATCATTAATGTCCTCGAGAAATACCACTGCCATTCGACTTTTCTCTTCTGCATCTATCAGTTGTATTTTAAACTTTGTCATTACCCCAAATGTCCCCTGGGCTCCGCATATTAACTTTGCCAGATTCATAGCATGTCTGTTTTTGTTATAAACATTCCAAATATAATATCCCGAGCTGTTTTTTGTGACTGTGGGTGTATTTTTCTCTATTTCTTCTTCGTTTTCATTTATGATTTTATACACGGCGCGATGTATATCGCCATAAAATGTGTGATCATTTTGTAAAACATCATCTAGTATTGGGCCAGATATTTCTTTAAAGTTATAAGCTTTACCGTCAGCACATATCATTTCTATCTCCTCTATATACTTGTCAGTCTTGCCATATTTAAAAGTCTTTTCTCCTGCCGCGTTGTTGCCAATCATTCCGCCAATGGCACACAGCTCGCGCGAAGCTGGATAGCTCGGCAGTATGAGGCCACTTTTCAATGTCTCACGCTCCATATCGCGATAATACACTCCCGGTTCTATTTCTATTGTTTTATTTTTTTTGTCTATCTTTATTATGTTGTTTAAGTTCTCAGTAAAAGAGATGAGGAGATCTGAGGTCAGTGATCCGCCACTCATACATGTCCCAGCAGAACGACTCGATATGCTTATTTTTTCGTTAGGATTTTCTTTTTTTATTTTGATGACTTCGTTTACAAATTTTACCAGCTCATTTTTATCACTTGGAGCAAATACCCCGCTCGGAACTATTCTAAATATAGAGGCATCGATAGAGTTCTTTTCTAATGTCTTTTCATCTCTCTTGATATCAAACTTGCTCAACATGCAAACAGTGTATCATAAGAAAAAATAAGCAAAAGAAAAACCCGCGCCACATGGACGCGGGGTGAGAGACATTTGATCTCAAAAAGCCGAACGAAGAATGTCAGTACTGCTCGCCCGAACAAAACGAAGTGCCTCATTTAGTGATGGGCTGATGCGTCCGATAACGATACTTTTCGTATACATCATTTGACGGGCGACAGCGTCATATTCAGCGAGTACTTCCGAATGATCTTTGCCGGCAAACTGAATAGCATCGAGCATATCCGCAATCCTTGGATGGCGTTTGCGTAATGCTTCAGGACGCAACAAATCACGATCACCATATTCGAACTGTTGTCGGTGGCGCACTTCATGCAAGGCCGTAGCACTGATACCGTGGAAAATCTTGAGCACTGGATCGTGCACTCGCAAAATCTCGTGTACACCTTCAACTGAAACGCTGTAGTGACTCGCGAGCAGTCCACGACAAACTACCTCAGCTACCACACCAGGAGCGATAGAGTGGACCACATTAACTCTTAATCGCTTGCGAAAGGCCAGCTTATCAAGGTCGGCAATTGCATTAGCCAACTTTGCAGCGTTGTTTTTAGCAACTGCAAGAAACTTTCCCATGTTTTTCCTTAAGGTCGATTGAACAAAAACGATCTTTACTCTAACACAGAAATTGGAAAAGTCTAGTTTTGTGTTAGAATGGCCAAATGGAAACAACTCCCAATACAATATACGATGTGATTGTCATTGGTGGTGGGGCGTCTGGAAT
Organism: uncultured Candidatus Saccharibacteria bacterium; assembly: GCA_964368915.1. Taxonomy (GTDB): domain Bacteria; phylum Patescibacteriota; class Minisyncoccia; order Phycocordibacterales; family UBA5272; genus JAUPVO01. Next base: position 18,067 of record CAYJDH010000013.1, on the reverse strand, counting down.
GATGGCGGCAGGTGTAGCGGCAGAGAGAGGCAAAAAAGTATTGCTGCTAGAAAAAAATGGTGAGCTGGGTAAAAAGCTAAAGATCACAGGCGGAGGTAGATGCAACATCACAAACAACGAGCCTGACATCCACAAGCTCCTCTCTCATTATGGACCGGCCGCTGACTATTTGTACTCAGCATTTGCCCAATTTGGAGTAGCGGAGACATTTACATTTTTCGAGTCTCGCGGACTCCCTCTTGTAACTCAAAACTTGCAAAGAGTATTCCCAAAAAGTGAGAAAGCGCTGGATGTATACAAAGTGATGGAGAGCTTTGTACAAAACGAAAACATTACAATCAAAATGGGAACAAGTGTACGTGATGTTATAAAAAATGAAAACGAAATCATAGGAGTGTATACAAATAACGGTCAATATTTTGCTAAAAATATAGCCCTCTCGAGTGGTGGCCAATCACACCCCGAAACGGGATCTACTGGGGATGGATTTAAATTGTTACGAAAAATAGGACACAAAGTATCGGACCCCACTCCAGGACTGGTACCGCTAGCTGTGTCGGACTCCTGGGTAAAGAGTCTCTCTGGCACATCACTTGATGAGACAAGGATAACTTTCTTTGTGGATGACATAAAATCATTCTCAAAAAAAGGCCGCATACTGTTTACACATTTTGGTTTGTCGGGACCGCTCATTTTGAACTCTTCTAAAAAAGTCTCTGACCTGTTGCATGAAGGTCTGGTAACCGCAACGATAGATATATTCCCCGCTACAGATTTTAATATATTAGAAAAGAAAATTATCGAAACTTTTGATAATAATAAAAATAAACTTTTTAAGAATGTTATCAAGGAAATACTTCCAGAAGGTATGTCCGTTGGAGTTCTCGAATTATTAGAAAAAGTTAATAGTGATTGGCCGGAAACAAAAGTACATAGCATAACAAGAGAAGATAGAAAGAAAATACTTCATCTGTTAAAAGCTATGCCTGTAAATATATCTGGCTTGATGGGATATGAAAAAGCTGTGGTTGCGGACGGAGGACTGGACCTAAACGAGATAGACATGAAAAAATGTCAGTCAAAAATATACCCCAATCTGTATGTGACTGGGGATATATTTGATATCTCTCGCCCATCGGGCGGATACTCGCTACAACTAGCCTGGACTACTGGATATGTAGTTGGGAACAATATCAACTAGTAAAAGAAATAAAGTGGTCTGTCTGCTGGCTTTGTATCTTTTGGTATAGGTCTAATCTTTTCGCTGTTTATGATTACACTTTTCCCGTTTGAATTCGGAGTTGTGTTCGGGGTAAATGATTCATTTTTAGTGGACTCTATCCCAGTATAAGAACCAACAACAGGAGTATCTGAAACATTTTGATCATTATTTAAACCTTCCTCTATACTTGTGCCGTCGTTGTTAATATTAGAACGATTGTTAGACATACCCCATGAATATCCCAAAAATAAAGACAACAACACCAAAACAGACGTCAGTAGGCCAAAATAGTGGCTTTTCATATAAAACAATACTTTTTCTTGCATAATCGGTAATGCTATACTAAATACAATGATAAATCAAATCCCTATAAAAATAGAAAGAGAGTATGAGGAGACACCCAAACCTGAAGTAAAAAGGAGTAGTAATGACTATAGCGAGATAGAAGAAGGTCGAGTATACAAGCTAGGCAACAAAACTTTCTGGCTTTTCTTTTTTAATTATGGGAAGTGGTTTGTTTTGATAAGCATATTGATGACCGCATTTGTATATGAAATGTATTTTGGGTCACTACAAACTACTACTGATACATATCTTCGTGACAGCTGGTACAACGAGCTCTCAAAAGGGTTGCTAGCGACATGGATAATGATGGTAGGGCTGTCGATAGCATTTGTCGGATATCTGCGTGCCTATGTATTGTACAGACAATACAAATTCCATCTTACCGAGAATGCATTCCATGTGCGTCGTGGTATATTTTCAATCAAAGAAATAGTTATCGCCTATCATCAAATACAAAATGTTGAGATCAGACGACCATATCACTATCGTATGATGGGTCTGTCAAAACTAGACATATCACTCAGTAACAACATGCCAGTCGAGTCACATTTAAAAGGCAGCAATCAGACCACATTACTCCCTGTTCTCGATCGCACCCTCGCCGCATCCCTCGCTCATGAGCTCGTTCGCCGCGGATCAACATTTGGTAATGATTTGACAAATCGCAACTAGATGGGTATTATGTTTTTGGAGTCAACAAAGAAAGTGAGTACAGAGTGAGTGCAGTAAATAAACCAATGCCCCCTGGGTTCGCAGCGATTGCTGTAAAGGGTGTGCAAACAACCCTGAAGTCCTACTCGGACAACGGACCCTCTTTCCATAAGGATGTTGCCGAGAAACATGTAGCGCAGATAAAACAAAGAATCTCTGAGAGGTGCGCGGACCCGAAGGAGCGCGATGAGGCCCTCGCGGCCATAGACAAACTTCTCGAGGATTTTCTATCACAAGTAAAGGAATGAATAACATGGTGCGCGAAGCAAAAACAAAATACACTGTCTACGACTTCCCGGTCTTTCTGGAAGAAGTCAAGGACATTTGTAACCTTGAAATCCAGCAAGTCTTCGAAAGAACTTGTGAGATAGTTTGCGCAATACCGCAAAACTTGTTGGCTTGGTTCAAAACCAAACTATTGCAGTCAAAGAGCCAGATTGATAGCTCTGTCTTCCAGTGGGTTGACTGCACCATCTACAAACGAATGGTGGCACTCGGTCTGATACCTGATCCGTACAAAACCTAATCCTGTTCGACAAGTGCCCCGAGGACCGCCTGGCAAGCGGTTCTTTTTTCTTTTGT
>CAYJDH010000013.1:7777-15107 GCA_964368915.1 uncultured Candidatus Saccharibacteria bacterium | reverse complement strand
CCTGTTCGACAAGTGCCCCGAGGACCGCCTGGCAAGCGGTTCTTTTTTCTTTTGTGAACTCAAAAATAGGTTTCTTTTCTAATAGGAAAAGTAAATTTTTAGCAGTGAACAATGTATCGTGAGCTGCGACAAAGTCAGCAAAGTCTACCTCTACGTCTTTTGCTACTTTTTGTCTGACCAGCATACCCTGACGCAAAGTCTCGAGCATCTCATCGTAAAATCCATCTCCGATTTCTAATTGCTCCAATATCTCAAAAACACTTTTTATATTTTTCTCGTGAACAGCATCCAATACTTTTAATATGCCCTCTTGATTTCCAACTTTGAAAAAGTCTTTTACACTGTCAAAATTTATATCCTCGCCTATACCATGCACCACAGTCTCCAGGTTACTCAGCGCGTCACGGAATGATCTGTTACTCTTGCTTGCTATTAATGACACTGACTCTTTGTCTATTCTTATTTTCTCTTGCTTTGCGACATGACTTATCTGCTTTACCAAATCCTCGTGAGTAGCACGCTTAAAATCAATGATCTGACAACGAGAACGTATTGTTGAGAGTAACTTGTCAGCATCAGTAGTACAAAGTATAAAAATAATATGTGATGGTGGCTCCTCAAGAGTTTTGAGCAGTGCGTTGCTGGCCTCTTTTGTTAACATATGTGCCTCGTCCAAAATATAGACTTTGTATTTTGAAAATACTGGCATGGTGTGTATCGCCTCACGCAGATCACGCGCCTCGTCTATTCCCCTGTTGCTCGCCGCGTCCATCTCATATATATCCTGGGCATCAGTGCCGAGAGCCTTTGCAAATATCCTGGCGATACTGGTTTTACCTGTACCATGTCCTCCACAAAATATATAAGCATGGGGAATATTTTCTGTTTTTGCTATTGATTGCAGTGTCGCGACAGCAGCATTTTGCCCCAATACTTCATCAAAATTTGTTGGTCTATATTTTCGATAAAAACTCATTGGTACATTGTAACACTTCTCCATAATCTTTACACTCGAACAGTTTTTCGCGCAATTCCTTTGCTCCAGCAAATCCATTTACATAGGCTTTATAATGCTTTTTCATAACTGAGAAGCTTTTTATGTCTCCCAACATCTCTTCGTACAATTTTGTATGCTCGAGCATTATTTGTAGTTTTTGTTTCAAATCTGGCACTGTGCCATTCCAATCAAAAAGCCATGGCGAACCGAAAACTCCTCGTCCAATCATAACTCCATCTATGTTATGATTTTCCCATTTTGATTTTGCATCAGCTAGATCCTTCACATCGCCATTAGCAATATATATTGTATTAGGAGAGACGGACTTTATAAAGTCTCCGATCTCACTCGCCAGCTCCCAATGAGCATCAACTAGTGACATCTCTTTTCTTGTACGTAAATGCACAGTCAGTACCGGCAGGTCACATTTTAATATTGCACCCAGCCACTCTTTGTACTCCACCTTATTCCACCCTATTCTAGTTTTAACTGTAATAGGCATATCACCGGCCGCAGACTGTGCTGCGCGTATCAGCCTCACAGCTAGCTCTGGGGTGGTTATAAGTTTAGCCCCCGCACCCTGATTGCCAATAATGTCTACTGGGCAACCCATATTAATATCCACTCCATCAAAACCGAGCTCACGACAATACTTTACAGCGTTGTGCATATTTTCTGGATTAGAAGTAAACAGCTGAGCCACCACTGGCCTCTCTATTTCTGCATACTCTAGATCTCGTTTTAATACCTCTCGTCCAGGACTACACAGTCCATCAGCAGATACGAACTCGGTCCACATCACATCCGGCCCACCACCGACTTGTCCCGTGCGGCTGTATTTACTTATCATTTGCCTGAACACCACATCTGTCACGTCCGCCATAGGCGCCAATACTACAATAGGCCTGTTCTCATTAACGGCCTGTTGTTGTACCTTGTTCCAAAATGTTGGTTTGGATTGTTGTGGTTGCGAGTTGTTTACCATTTTTATATTTATAAAATACCTTGTTGCCAAAACGTATATCGATATACTCTAACATATTATCTCCATTTTTCTGAGTTGCCTGGAAAAGCTTGTTATCTATTATTGTAATCAGGGTGTTGATAATTTTTTGATTACTTGTTTTTAAACTAAAAATAATTTGAGCCAGGTCAGTATCGACATACACATCTCTCCATTCGTCTACGTGTATGTCACCTATTACCAACTTTTTACTTTCCAGTAACTCGAATACATTCTGAATTATTATCCTATCTGATTTTGATAATGTTGTGCTAGCCGATAGACCTGGAGTGATGACATCTTTTTCCATTTCTTTAAAAGAGTTTGGATAGACTATTCTGTCCCATTTTAAGCCTAACAAAATACCTGTTGCCAGTACTGCAAAAATAGTAGAAAATATTAAAACCTTTTTTAGCCACTTAAGGTCTACCGAGAAGTGTTTTGCCCACATATGGTATTAGAACTTCTGGTACTGTTACTGTACCGTCAGCGTTTTGATAATTTTCAATAATAGCAGTTATAAGGCGTGGAGTTGCTGCTGCTGTATTGTTGAGCGAGTGGGCAAATCTCATCTTGCCATCTACGTCTTTGTATCTGATATTCAGTCTCCTTGTTTGGAAATCATGGAAATAGCTACAGCTATGTGTCTCACGATACTTATCTTGGCTTGGCATCCAGGCCTCGATGTCATATTTTTTAACTTGTCCCAGCCCGAGATCCGCTCCACAGTTAACAACAGTGTGATATGGTATACCGAGCTCCTCCATCATCTCCTCAGCATTACGCAGCAGCTCCTCGTGATGCTCTACTGACTTCTCATGAGACGCCTCACAAAGTATCACTTGTTCTAATTTATAAAACTCATGCACACGCACGAGCCCCTTAACATCTTTACCGTGGCTGCCCGCCTCCTTACGGAAACATGTTGAGAATGCCAAATATTTCTTTGGTAATTGTGGTGCATCCATCACCTCTCCTGAGTGATAAAACATAGTCGCCACCTCACCAGTACCAGATAGATAGTCATCACCATCTTTATATAGATCATCTTCACCTTGGGGCAGATATCCAGATCCGAGCAATGTCTCACGTTTTACCATTGATGGGACTATCATCGGCGTAAAGCCTTTTTTGTTCCACTTTTGCATTACATATTGCCATACAGCCATCTCGAGGAGTGCTGCATCGTTTTTCAGAAAGTATCCACGGAATCCAGAAGTCTTTGTACCTCTTTCAAAATCAACCATATCACCCATCTCCATTATTTCAATGTGATCACGGACCTTGAAATCAAAAGTTTTTATCTCTCCCCATTTTTTAACTTCTACATTATCAGCATCACTCTCTCCATCTGGCACACTCATGTCTGGGATATTTGGTACAGCCAGCATCAACGCACGCCAATCCTTCATTATCACTTCTAATGCCTCCTCCTCTTTTTTGAGCTCCTCTTTAACAACCTTCATTGACTCCAGCAATGCATTACGCTCATCACCCGTAGACTTTTGTATTTGCTCACTGGCGCCACTTTGCTTTGCTCTCAACTCCTCAGCACGCTTCATTATTTCTAGTCTTTGATTGTCTAGATTTACGAGGGCGTCAACATCAAATTTTAGCTTCTTTTTAATGGCAGCTGTTTTAATAATCTCACTATTCTCACGGATGAATTTGATATCTAGCATAGTCTGTACAGTGTATTAACGATTATACTTTTTGGCAAGCCTCACTCTATTGAGTTCACGCATTAATGTACTGTTGCTGTCGAGTGACAAATCGTCCATTTTCATAGTCTTTAGCTCTTTTGCACGCTCGAGAGCAGCGTTGGCTTTTTCTATGTCGATATTTTTAACATTTTCATTGTGCTCGAGTAACACCGATACGCGAGTGTGGCCCTTGTTGTTTTCAATATTTATTACTCCATTATAAGCAGCAAATACCTCTTCATCTGTACCACGATTAAAACGTATCTCACCAAAAAGTATCGTCGACATTATCGGCTCATGTCCAGCTAAAACACTAATAGTCCCAGACGAACTAGGAAGAGTAACCCTGTCCACCTCTCCATCAAATATTTTCGCCTCTGGCGTTGCTATGTAGAGATGTATCATTATTATGCTGTTGCTACTTTTTCAACTGTATCTATACCTCCCTTCATATAGAAATTCTGCTCTGGCACATCATCATGAGTACCATCGAGTATCTCTTTAAAAGACTTGATAGTGTCCTCAAGTTTTACATACATTCCTGGACGCCCTGTGAATTGCTCAGCAACGAAAAACGGTTGAGAGAGGAACTTTTGTATCTTGCGAGCGCGTGACACAGTTTTCTTGTCCTCATCTGACAACTCATCCATACCTAGGATGGCAATAATGTCTTGCAAATCTTTGTATCTCTGCAGAATTTTCTGAACACCACGAGCAACATTATAATGCTCCTCACCTACTATCTCTGGAGACAATATTGTTGATGTTGAGTCGAGCGGATCCACAGCTGGGTAAATACCTAGCTCTGAAAGTGGACGAGAAAGAGTAACTGTCGAGTCGAGATGCGCAAAAGTCGTCGCAGGAGCTGGGTCTGTCAGGTCGTCCGCTGGTACGTACACAGCTTGCACTGATGTGATGGACCCATTTTTAGTACTAGTGATACGCTCTTGCAATTGCCCCATCTCAGTAGCTAGTGTTGGCTGATAACCTACAGCTGATGGCATACGACCGAGTAGTGCTGATATCTCTGAACCCGCTTGAGTAAAGCGGAAGATATTGTCCACGAACATCAATACGTCTTTGTTCTCCTCATCACGGAAATACTCCGCCATTGATAGGGCTGACAATGCAACACGAGCGCGCGCTCCTGGTGGCTCATTCATTTGTCCGAAAACGAGTGTTGTTTTCTCAAGTACTCCTGACTCCTCCATTTCTCTGTACAGGTCGTTACCCTCACGAGATCTCTCTCCTACTCCAGCAAATATCGAGTATCCACCATGCTCTGCGGCAATGTTGCGTATCAACTCTTGGATGATAACAGTCTTTCCCACACCCGCTCCACCAAATAGTCCAACCTTTCCACCTTTTAAGAATGGACAGATCAGATCGACAACCTTGATACCAGTCTCGAGCACTTCTGCTTTTGTAGATTGATCTTCAAACTTTGGTGCCTCACGATGTATAGAGTAGAACTTTTTTGCATCTACTTTACCTTTGTTGTCTATTGGATTACCAACCACATCAAACATTCTACCCAGTACCTCTTTTCCAACCGGCACACTGATAGACGTCCCAGTATCGATAACATCAACACCACGAGCGAGTCCGTCAGTAGTAGACATAGCAATAGCGCGCACCTCAGACAATCCTAAATGCTGAGCAACCTCGAGCACTACTACCTCTTTACCGTTTTGTACTGTGAGTGCGTTTTTTATTGCTGGCAAGTGACCTTCAAAAGAAATGTCTATTACTGGACCGATGATTTGTGTGATTTTTCCTGTGTTCATAAGTTAATTTTACCGAGATATTATAACATAAAAGCCACTCGCTAGCGAGTGGCTTTTATGTTATTTATTTTGAAACTAGTAGTTGTACCAACCTTGATATCTACACATTCCTGGCTGTGTGCCGTCATATGCAAATGTCTGATATTGTACAGCGGTGTATCCAGATGGACACGTACAACGAGATAGGTCGACTTGGACATTCTCACCTACAGCACAGACATTGCTGTATTGATTTCCATTGTTATAATTACAATTTCCATAGTAATTACAATCATTATAATTTGGATTATTGTTATAGCCGCCGTTATAACTTTGACACATAAATGTACCTGATCCATAAGTCATGGCAGTGTATCCAGATGGACATACACATGAGTTAGTAGTGTAAATAGTGTTTAGATTGCAAGAGATTGTCCCATTGTTATTGCCAGGATTATACCCTGTACCATTTTGACATGTGAATGCGCTGCTGCCAGATATAGTATATGCAGCATAATAACCTGTAGGACATATACATGAATTAGAAATATATGTTGTATACAACGCACATGTAGTTGTCGGATAAACTGGGTTGTTGATTGTTCCACATGTTCTAGATTGTAGAGCAGCACGTGTTAGATTTCCAAAGTACCCCGTAGCAGAAAGATTATTTGCAGATTGGAAACTTCTAACAGCGTTCAATGTCGCATTACCGAAAAATCCAGTAGGATCCTGAGACATATATCCTAACTGATTCATAGCCTCTTGAAGTTTTGATACTTCGCCACCAACAGTGCTGTCTTTGTCACCTTTTCTCATGTTGTATGAGAGGTTGTAACAAGTAGCAGGTTGTACTGGATTGGTATCGTAATCACCATTACCGTTATAAATTGGTGTGTAAATTGGCGCAATAGATAAGGCAAAAACAGCCTGACTAGATATAGAAACTATGGCAAATAAAGCAAATAATCTTTTCATATATCTGCATACTACATTTAAATAAAAACTGTGTCAAGTCTATCGAACCCTACTTCGCGATGGCCATTGCTCCGGATGATATTTCGGCAATTTCTTGGGTGATGCCTGCTTGGCGGACTTTGTTGTACCATAGCTTTAGCTCATCGAGCATCTCTCCAGCATTATCAGTCGCAGTCTTCATGGCCATCATACGCGCAGCATGCTCAGCGGCTGTAGAGCGAGAGACAAATCCCGCTATCAAGTTCTGTAGCAATATCTTTATTGCATGCTCGTACACCTCAGTCACACTCGGCTCAAAACTGTACTCGAGTCCGTCTACATTATTTTTATTATCAATATTTTTATTACTAAATGGCAACAGCTGCACAGTATCCACTCTCTGAGTATTAATATTTTCAAAATCAGTGTAGATGATGTCTACGGCAGAATATGTCCCCTCGAGATACGCGGCGATGACAGTCTTTGTCATTGCTCTCGCATCAGAAACAGCAAAAACTTTTGCATTAAAAGATGCAATTATGATCGAGTCAGAGCTTTCAAATTTCTTTGCTATTTTCTCTCCGTATTTGCCAACACAAATCATGTCCACTTTGTGATTATTTTCTCTGTTGTATTTGTATACCTTGCGATATATGTTTGTGTTAAATCCTCCACAGAGACCTTTTTGCCCTCCGATTATTATTAGCAATTTCTTGTGGCTATCATTTTGCATCATTAGTGGATGCTGCTCACGCTGCTCACCAAGTATCGCCAGCACTCTCTTTGCCTCCACAGTAAATGCCTTGTACCCCTCTGCTAGAGCTAGAGCCTTTTTCATTTTTGCCACAGACACCATCTCCATAGTACGCGTGATCTTGCGTATGCTCTGTGTTGATTTTATTTT
>CAYJDH010000013.1:5105-7677 GCA_964368915.1 uncultured Candidatus Saccharibacteria bacterium | reverse complement strand
TTTGCCTCTATATCCTCATTCCAATCCTTTGAAAGGTCGGCCTCCAATTCTGCATGGTAAGTGTGCAATGCATTTTGCATATACATTTCAAAATCATTGATAGACTTTACATCGAGCTCATCTGTTACTCCACTGTTAACAGCATATATAGATGTGACCTGCGCACCAACACTCATAGGCTCGCCATTTTTCTGCTTGAGCATCTCTACTGTTCTCTTTCCGCGCTCGATGGTTGCCTTTGTAACTGGATCAAGGTCTGAATCAAATTGAGCAAAGCTCTCGAGCTCGCGATACTGTGCCAAGTTCAGCTTCATCATACCTGCATTTTTCTTCATTGGTTTCAATTGTGCTGATGATCCTACACGAGACACTGACAATCCAACATCAATAGCAGGTCTGATACCACGATAGAACAGTCCTGAGTCGAGGAATATCTGTCCATCAGTGATCGAGATCACATTTGTTGCAACATATGCCGAGATATCTCCAGCCTGAGTCTCAATAATCGGTAATGCTGTGATTGATCCTCCACCATTTTCAGCATTGAGGCGACATGCACGCTCGAGGAGACGTGAGTGTAAATAGAAAACATCTCCTGGGTATGCCTCGCGTCCTGGTGGGCGACGAAGTAGTAGCGACATCTCACGATACGCAATAGCATGTTTAGACAGGTCGTCATATATAACGAGAACGTCTTTACCTTGCTCCATAAAATACTCCGCAACAGCAACACCAGAATATGGTGCGAGGAATGACTTTGCTGCACCTTGTGACACACCAGCGAGTACAACAGTCGTATACTCCATTGCTCCAGCTTGTGTTAACTTTTCAACTATCTGAGCTATCTTTGACTCTTTTTGACCAATAGCAACATATACACAGACTACACCTTTGCCCTTTTGATTGATGATAGTATCTATTGCAATAGTAGTCTTGCCAGTTTGTCTGTCACCAATAATCAGCTCACGTTGACCGCGCCCAACAGGTATCATGGCATCTATAGACTTTATACCTGTTTGCATTGGAACATTCACAGGCTCACGAGTCATTACTCCAGGCGCCACACGCTCAACGAGTTGATCTTTTACTTTGTTTATCTTTGCTTTACCGTCCAGTGGCATCATGAGCGGATCGACAACACGACCGAGCAGCTCATCAGCAACAGGAATAGCGAGAATAGTATTTGTTCTCGTTACTCTCTCACCCTCACGCACCTTGTCAGCACCCTCGATTATCACCACACCAACATTGTCAGTTTCCAAATTTAAAGCTAGACCCTTTGCGCCAGATTCAAACTCGAGCATCTCCATACTTTGAGCATTAGCCAGGCCGTAAACAGAGGCGATACCATCGTATACCTTTGCGACAGACCCTGCCTCTTTTACTTCAATGCTAGAGTTGTTAGCATTTATCATCCCTTCCAATTCTTTTACTATATTTTGTACTGACATGTTTTTGTGATTTATTTAATAATTTGTTTCAATAATGTATCGAGTGATGCGTCCAATATTTTATCTCTAGTGTAAACTTTGAACCCGGCTATCATTTCTTTGTTTATTCTCGTCTTTGCTATTTTTAGTCCAACCCTTTTTTCTACGCTCTCTCTTGCATCAGACGACATTTCAAATGGCGACTCTATGACCACCTCGTCAAGATTTTGCATTCTTTCTGATTTGTTTTTTAAAACTTTGTATACATCTGGCAAAAGAAAATCTAAATGTCTTTTTTTGGCTATTTCCAATATCTCTTTTACAGAGTTTGGATATTTTTCAAATACAGATGCTAGAGCGACGGCTTTCATATTATTTCTTTGCGAGCTCCATTACTATATTGTCGTGATCCTCTTTTGTGAGAGTCTTTGAAAGAGTCTTTTTCAAAAGGTCAGCAACAAGAGCTGGTGCATAGCCTGCGAACTCACGAGTTACCTCATCTTTTGCATTTGCAATTTTATTCTTTAGATCTGATTGCAACTTGTCAGCTGCCATCTCTGACTCGCTAACTATTTTGTTAACTGTCTCTGCTCCACGATCTACCGCTTCACGGAGTATGTGCTCTGCCTCATTTTTGGCGTTACGAATATTCTCATCTGCATCACGCTTTGCATTACGAAGTGCCTCCTCAGCGTGAGATGCATTGTCTAATCCTTTTTTGATAGTCGCATCACGCTCTTTTACCATGTTTACCACCTTTCCAAATACAAATTTGTTCAAAACAAAAAGTATTATCAAAAAGTTGATAAAGTTTGCGAGGGCAACATGCCAATTGAAACCAATTGACTCTAATATTGAATGGATGAATTCCATTTAAATATTAACCAAGTAGGAAGAATGCAACGAATGCAAAGATCGCCGTAGTCTCGGTCATCGCCACACCCACGATCATTTTAGAGAAAATTGAACTCTCGATCTCTGGATTGCGTCCAATAGCCTCGAAAGCTTTACCGATAAGATAACCTTGCCCTAGGGCTGTTGTTAGCATGCCTAGTATTGCCATGCCTTTTGCTATATAAATTGCTGCTTCTGGTGTCATATGGTATGAGATTATAGCACAAAAATCATCATTTCTCAAAGTT
>CAYJDH010000013.1:0-5005 GCA_964368915.1 uncultured Candidatus Saccharibacteria bacterium | reverse complement strand
TTCTGGTGTCATATGGTATGAGATTATAGCACAAAAATCATCATTTCTCAAAGTTAATAGCAAAAATCTTACGAGATTACTTCATCGCGACCAATATTGTACCGAGGACAACTAAGATTAGTCCAAAAGCGGCGCGCAGTGTCACCCCTTCACCCAAAACTAGTATAGCAAGTATGGCTGTGAATACTATTGATAACTTGTCTATCACTGTCACTGACATTGTTGGACCGTTTGCAAGAGCGTAATAGAAAAATAGCCACGACAATGCCCCACCAGCACCCGAGAGTATGATATACACCCACTGCTTGCCAGTTATTGCTGACAATGACGCCGAGTCCACTTTTCCAAGTGACAGTGCTGCAACAGTCACGATGATCGCCATCACTATACCTCGCACACTGGTTAATAGATTTGAATCTATACCTTTCAATCCGAACTTTGCAAAAATAGTCCCGAGTGATGCTGCTACCGCTCCAGCCAATGCGTAATATATGTACATAAATAGAGTATAACAATAAATATATCTGTTACAATGAGTTTATGTTGGCGAAAACAAAAATCAAAACAAAATCAAAACGAGAGAAAACGAAAGTGATAAAAAGACTTGAAAAGACTGCCCTATCTGCTACTCACTGGATAGGATCCATCGAGTCGCTCATCATACACACTATTGTCTTCATATCTGCATTCCTTTCTATACTATTTGGTGTGTCATTTGACCGAGTACTCCTCGCCCTCACTACTGTCCTGTCACTCGAGGCCATATATCTCGCGATATTCATACAAATGTCAGTTAATCAAAACACTATGCAGCTGGCCCAAGTTGAAAAAGATGTGGAGGAAATACAAGAGGACATCGAGGAGATCGAGGAACATGTAGAGGAGATTGCTGAGGATGTTGATGAGATCGCAGAAGACGTAGACGAGATACAGGCTGACGTGGAGCATATTGAAAAAGACATCGACGAAATACAGGAGGATGTGGAGGGTATTGAAAAAGATGTGGAAGAAATAGCCGACGACGTCGAGGAGCTAAGCGAAGAGGAAAAGAAATAATTTGACGTTCTCGTTTTAATGTTATAGATTAAAAGCCGTTTGAACAAATAGGAGAAATCCGTGCAACTAATTAACATCGACGTAGTTTTTAGTGACGGTCGCGGTATAGGCAACCCTTCCGTAACGAGAGTCCCAAATAAAGGAGAGGAAATACTATTTTTCGGATCTCTCCCGGACAAAAGCTTTGTTGTCACTCGGGTACAGCACAGGTCTTTCTTAACTCAACCGGATCAAGGGGAGTCTGTAGCAAAGATTTGGGTCACACCGAATACAGTACCCCATTCCGACGAGTAATCTCAATCACTCCGCCCGACCGACCAGCCCCGCATTCGTGCGGGGTTTCGTTTATTTTAAATACAAAATGTGTGTTGCTTTGTGCTGATCGCACTTAACGAATCCCATTGACTCGTAAGCCAGTGCGGCAACTGGATTGCTAGTAAATAGACGAAGTATTGTGAAGTTTTTCTTGGCTTCATCTATAACCATATTTACTAGTAGCCTCGCGAGTCCCTGTCTGCGATATTTTTGTGAGACATATATGTGACGCACCCTGCCTACGTTTTTATCTTGCACATATGGATCAATATTCAGTCCACCAATTGCAATACACTCACTATCCACAAATATACCCCAAAACTTTTCACCAGGCTTTGAAAAGTCATTACCCTCATTCCACTCATCAATAGTTTTCCTGACAGAAAAATGTCCCTCTTCCGACGCCTCTGGTACTAGCTTCTCGAGCAAAGAAATGTTTTCATCTGTGATTTGAATGACTTGATGACTAAGCATATATTTTATCTCAAATTAATTATATTCCCATTTTTGTCCAAGTCAATCTTTTCTGCGGCGGGGATGCGAGATAGTCCTGGCATGGTGAAAATATTACCAATCAAGATAGCTATCATCCCAGCCCCGGCAAAAAGCTTTGTACCCGTAACATGTACTATGTGTCCAGTGGGTGCACCGAGAACTTTTTGATCATCAGTGAATGAGTACTGAGTCTTTGCTATACATATTGGTAGGTCTTTGTATTTCGAATTCTGCAACTCTTTTATTATCTCTTTTGCTGTCTGACTATACTCCACATTCTTGGCTTTATATATTTTCTTTGCCACAGAGTCTATTTTATTTTCTATACTGTCGGTTAATTTGTAAAGATACTCTTCTTTTGTTTTAAATTTATTGAGTTTTATATTCTTTAATATATATTTTGCCATCTCCTCACCACCATCACGACCTTTATTATAAAAGTCTGTGATGAATGCTTTTGTATTAATGTCTTTACAAAACTGCACCACGTCATCCAAATCTTTTATCTTGTCATCTTTAAAGCTATTCACCGCCACAATGACTTCGATGCCAAAGCTTTTCATGTTTTCAATATGTCTCTTTAAGTTGTCATACCCCTCGCCTTGAGCCTTAATTGACTTTAAAGTGGCTACAATAATTACAAATCTAGGCCAAGTTTTATTTTTATTTTTTGTATTTAGGCTTCGCAACTTTATATCAAAAAACTTCTCGGCCCCGAGATCAGAACCGAACCCGGCCTCTGTGACACATATATCTCCATATGCTAATGCTGCACGAGTGGCCAGCACAGAGTTACAACCGTGGGCTATATTTGCAAATGGTCCACCGTGTACCACCACCATCGATCCGTCTGTAGTCTGCACTATATTTGGCATCATCGCGTCACGCAGCAGGACCATCATGCTGCCTACAACTTTCAAGTCCTTGGCATAGATATACTCACCATTGTTACTTTTTGCTACTATTATATTAGAAAGTCTTAGGCGTAAGTCTTTCAAATCTTTTGCCAGACAAAGTATAGCCATGACTTCGCTCGCCGCGGTTATATCAAAACCGTCACGCAGTGACCTGTCGTTCATATCTATACATCTCTTAAAATACACTTTGTCTACCCCTAGCTCATTACCAAAATACACATGATTATCAATGGCAGCAGCGAGCAAATTATTAGCGCTGGTTATCGCGTGCATATCACCGTTAAAATGCAAATTAATATCGTCACTAGGCAGCAGCTGTGAGGCGCCTCCACCCGTAGCCCCGCCTTTCATTCCGAACACCGGACCAATAGACGGTTCACGCAACGCGGCTATTGCTTTTGCTTTGTATTTGTTTAATGACTGAGTGAGACCTATTGAAACAGTGGTCTTTCCTTCACCAGAGGCAGTAGGAGACACCGCAGTAACAAGTATCAGAGTACCAGCCCTTTTATTTTTAATATTCTCTTTCTCTTTTTTAAAGAGACTTTCTAGTTTTAATTTTGCTTTGTAGTCTCCATAATGGAATACATCTCCTTTTTTTATACCGTATTTTTTGTATACGCTTTCTATTTTTTTCATGATTATATTTTTATTAGAAAAACCAAACCTTATTAGGGTTGTTGTTAATTGTTTTATCTAAAAAAATTTATATCATGTTTGTTATACCTTAAACTCTATAACGTCACCATCCTTCACAATATACTCTTTGCCCTCAGTACGTAGAAGTCCCTTTGCTTTACAGTTTGCGAATGAGCCTTCGCGGAGGAGGTCGGCGCATGAGACAACCTCAGCACGGATAAATTTGTCTTTAAAATCTGTGTGTATGGCTTGGCCTGCAACTGGTGCTGTGCTGCCAATTTTAATAGTCCAGCCACGAGTCTCCTCGACTCCTGTTGTAAAGTAAGTCTCGAGGCCTAGAGTGCGATAGGCACTAGTAATGAGGGTCTTGATACCATCATCCTTGCCGCCCAACTCGCCACGCATCATATCTTTTTCTTCACCTTCAAAGTCCTTTAGCTCATCCTCTATCTTTGCATCGATGATACAGTATTCAAATTTGTTTTGTTTTAAGAAGTCTATCAATGCGACATAGCGAGGATCATTGATCTCATCCAAATTGTTACCCCCAGACTTTTTATTGAGCCCGTACAAAAACTTTTTAGCTGTGATGAGGTTGAGCTGCTTGATACGCTTTGCATCCTCGTCAGTATAAGTATCCTGTGATACCAATTTACCCTCCTCCATAGTTTTGATCAGTCTGTCTATCAATAGATCTAGAGCAATATATTCCTTGTCACCCTTTTTAACGTCTTTTTGTATATTTGTTTTCCTATTCTTACAAGTCTCCATATCCGCCTGCATCAATTCAAAATTGATAACTTCAATATCAAATAGCGGGTCCACTTTGTCATTAACATGCATGACTTTGTCGTCCTCAAATATTCTCACTATCTCGAGTATCGCGTCAGTCTCGCGTATGTGTGAGAGGAATTTGTTACCGAGCCCCTCTCCCTCGCTAGCCCCCTTGACCAGTCCAGCAATATCTACGAACTCCACCACTGCTGGCACAGTGCGCTTTGTCTGTGACAATGTTGCTAGGTCCCAAAGTCTCTGGTCCGGCACCTCAACAATACCCACAGATGGGTCGATAGTACAAAATGGATAATTCTCGGCAGGTACACTGTTTTTAGTCAGCGCGTTGAACAGCGTACTCTTTCCAACATTCGGCAACCCAACAATTCCAATAGATAGTGACATAATTAGAACATCTTAACATAAAAAGTGAAAATTTAGGAAAATAAAAAACCGGGGCATGTTGCCCCGGCCGACTCATGAGAGTCTGTGTCGAACTTAGTTCTTGGTCTGGTCGACCAGTTTGTTTTTCTTGATCCACGGCATCATCGCGCGGAGCTTTTCGCCCACTTGTTCGATGCTGTGTTCACCCATCAAGCGACGACGCGACAGAAGTGTTGGTGCCCCGGCTTTGTTCTCGAGGATGAAGCTCTTCGCGTATTCGCCGGTCTGAATGTCTTTCAGGCACTGGCGCATCGCGTCCTTCGTCGCTGCGGTCACGATCTTCGGTCCGGTCACATACTCGCCGTATTCCGCGTTGTTCGAGATCGAGTAGTTCATGTTGGCGATGCCGCCTTCATAGATCAGGT
>CAYJDH010000012.1:13716-23139 GCA_964368915.1 uncultured Candidatus Saccharibacteria bacterium | reverse complement strand
AAGTTCACAGCAGCGTTGATACTGTCAGACAAGACATAGTCATTAAAATCTTTCTCTTTTAAAATCTCCATCAATTTGTGTGTCCCTGTTGTGGTGCCGTCATGGAGCAAGATGACTTTTTTGATTATGCCTTTTGAATGTAAGTCTATGACTTTGTTGGCATAGCTTATCATGTCTAGCTCTTTGTCTCTACCTCCAGTAATGAGTACTATTTTGTTATCAGAAAAAGTATCAAGAGCAACGATACTCGCCTCACCTGTTGTAGCTGTAGTGTCATTAATGTATCTGACTCCATCCAACTCTCTTGCCAACTCTTGCCTCCCTGCTACACCCCTAAAACTAGCGACACTTTTTGTAAAGCTCTCATCGTTAATATTTAAAATCTGGGCTACGTGTTTTGCAATAGAAATATAATATCTGTTGTGCTCGCCCCCCAGGCTACTGTCGTATTTGTTTTTATCCTCATCTATCTCTCTCTGTGTGATAAAAACTTTTTTACCCTTGCTCGCAACACCGTCAACCCTCTCTCGCATATTTTCATGAGTTATCAATGTGCCGTTATCTCTTTGATACAAAAATATATTTGCCTTATCAGCAAAATACTCGTCCATGTCATTCTTATAATAGTTCATATGGTCCGCCATAAAATTGGTAAATACTGCAATATCTGGCGAATACTCAATATCTGCAAAACCTTGCAACATCCACGAGTCCAACTCCATCACAACAAAGTCCCCAGCTTTGATACTTTTCAAATTCTCGAGCGTTGCCACACCTTGTACATTGCCACCAAAGTGAACATTGTCAGAACCAAAAAAGTCAGACAGAACATGGTGTATCAAAAATGTTGTCGTAGTTTTCCCTCTTGTGCCTGTTGTGCCTATTACTTTTACTTTGTCTTTCTCTTCTAATCCCACATTAAAATCTCGCAATATCTCACAAAATAGTGACCCCTCTTGATATACATTGATGCCGTTTTGCTTTGCGTGATTTAAATAAATATTTCCTTTTGGAACACCGCTAGCCTGTATGACAAAATCACAATTGATAAAGTCTTCCACTCTATGCTCACCGAGAACCCACTCTATTTTGTTTGTTAGATTGTTGTCTGATATGTATTGCTCTATCTCATCTATTTGCTTTTGAAAATACTCACGAGGCTTTGTATCTGTGACCAGCACATCAGCACCAGAGTCAAGCAGGAACTTTACAACACCAAACCCTCTACCGAGTATTCCAAATCCTTGTTTTGTTACTTTTTTGCCTTCAAAGTATTTCTTATAAGAGATCATATAATTTAAATATATCTCCCGCACCCATTGTCACCACCACATACTCACTATTTTTTGTTTTGAGATACTCAGCTGTGTCATACATGCTCACAAATGAAAACACTGTCTTGTTTTCATCTATATCCAGCATCCTCTCTTGCAATATATCACTACTAATAGTCTCATCCATCTCCTCACGCGCGGCGTATATCGGCAACAATATCACCTCATCAGCATCTGTAAAGGCTTTTGCAAAGTCATCGAGCAATAGCTTTGTGCGACTGTATAGATGCGGCATGAAAATGGCTATGATTTTCTTTTTGCCATCAACCTTTTCTTTTATGGCGTCGAGTGTCGCAGCTATCTCTGTTGGATGATGTGCATAGTCATCATAACAATCCATATCAAAATGTTTACCCTTATACTCTTGCCTTCGCCATGTACCTTTGAATTTAGACAGTCCGGACTTAGTCTTCTGCAGGTCTAAGCCTAACACTTTTGCAAGACCGAGAACCAGCTTTGCATTCTCTCTATTGTGTTTACCTGGCACAGACAAGTCAGTTTTTAATACTTCCAAGCCATCAACAATAGTTTTATTTTTAAAATCTAAAAAGTCTCCAGCCTCGTGTATTATGACTTGCCCCTCAGATCCGAGCTTGTTTACAAACTCTTGAAAAGCACTCCTAACATCATCTATATCACGATAATAATCCAAATGATCAGCATCAACATTAGTCACAACAATAATATTTGGATTGTAATTCAAAAAGCTTCTCCTATATTCGCAGGCCTCGATTATTATCCATTCGCTGTCACCGTGAACATAGTTGGTCCTCTTGCCATCATAATCTATTAACGATCCGACTATCATACTCGCGTCCAGTCCCGCCTCACGCAAGGCAAAAAATGCCATCGCAGTAGTGGTTGTTTTACCATGTGTGCCACACACTGCTATGACTTTTTTGTTCTCGCTGATTTTTCCTAATGCCTCTGGGTATGTCAAAACATTGAGTCCGTCAGACTTTGCTTTTACTAGTTCTAAATTAGTCTCCTGTATCGCAATGGTGTATACAACTAGGTCAATATCAGAATTAATATTCTCTTCGTCTTCGTATTTTTTTATTTCTATACCTTCGTTACGCAGGTCATTGATAAGGTCACTCTCCCCACTGTCAGAGCCTGACACATGCCAACCATGATTCTTATAATATCTAGCCAGCGCTGACATTCCTATACCACCTATTCCTATCATGTGTACATGTTTTTGCATATTTATCTTATTTCAAAACCTTTACCTTTTAATGCATTGTAAACATTTTCTGCATATCCATTTACCTCTTCGTCAGTCAGAGTCCTATCTTTATCCTGATATATCAATCTGAAACCATAACTAGTTCTCATTTCTTTTGTGAACTCATCAAACAGACTTGTGGCTATACACAGATCTCCGGCATTAGATTTTATCAGTCCCTCGATCTCATTTTTATCTATACTTGCATCAGCCCAAAACGCAATGTCGCGCACAATGAATGGCATCTGGCTGAAAGTTTTGTATTTTATTTCTTTATTTGTATTGCAATCTAAATAAACATTTTCTTTTGGATCTGGCAAACCATCTATTAGGCTGTCAAAATTAATCTCAACAACGAGAGGCTTTGTGCTAGTCTTTTCAAATTCTATTTGTATGGCACCGATAGTCTTTTTTATTTCAGATATTATCATGTCCATTTGCTCGCTATAGTTAGACTTTTTCTTGCCATCGTCCATACCAATAGCTAGTGACATCCACTCAGAATCCGATGAGAAGCAGTTGCCAAATTCAAATACAGATATCTCTTGTACGTTTAGTATTGGACCGTTATAAATATTTTTATTCATAGCCTCTACCAGTCCTTCTGATATGTTGGTGCGCAGTCTATTTTTGTCACTAGCTGACTTTAATAACTCTACTTCACCATTCCTTGTAAAGCTGTATGTTATGACTTCGGAGAACTTTTTGTCAGTTAAAATATTCCTAATTATGTTTTGATGATATAGTCTCTTGTTTATCTTGCCTGCTCTGTCTATCTTTGGAAGAGTTGGCATCAGCTTGTCATAGCCTATTACCCTGCCGACCTCTTCTGCCACATCCTCTTTTATCCTAATATCCAGTCTCTCACTTGGAATATGAACAGTGAATTTTGCGTCATTTACAAAATTATCAAAGCCAAGTTTTTTTAATGTCTCTCCGATCAGGTCAACGCTGTGGTCTGTCCCCAATATATTATTTATCTCGTCCTTGCTTATCTCTATTTGCATCAGCTCACGCTCATTTGTATTGGTGTCTGTTATGACTCCGACCTTTGCCTCAGGATACATTCGGAGTATCTCACACACAGTCATCATCAGCCCATCATGAACCAATGTGTCAGCGATACCATTTTCAAATCTTTTACTAGCGTCAGTTTTGATATTATATTTTTGTGAGGTCTTGCGAATCAGAGACGGATCAAAATTAGCGCTCTCGATTATTATACTCGTCGTGTCAGTATTGATACCGCTGTGTTTACCACCTTTGATGCCGGCTAGGCCTAATGCTTTTTTATTGTCAGCTATTACCAATGTCTTTTCATCCAGTGACAAATCTCTGTCGTCGAGTGTCTCCAGCTTCTCCCCTGCATTTGCATAGCGCACCACTATGGAGCCATCAATGCTGCGCGCGTCATAGGCATGCATAGGCTTGTTGAGTGAGAACTGAACATAATTAGTAATATCGACAATGTTGTTGATGCTACGTTGTCCTATACTTTCCATTTTCATACGCAGCCAGTCTGGACTGGGTGCAACTGTGACACCGTCCATACGTACAGCCATGAATCTACCACAGGCAGCAGTGTCTGCTACATCAACATTCACACTGGACACACTGTTATCAAAATTAACATCTGGATAAGTGACCGGATATGGATTAAAAGTTAACGACAGACATGTCGCTATCTCGCGAGCCATACCTTTATGTCCGAGAGCATCGTGGGCCCTGTTTGGTAATACCTTAATATCAAAAATACTGTCCCACTTTTTACCGTCTACTATATATTCCTCCACCCCCTCCACCTCAAAAGCCTTCGCATTTAGCTCGGCCTCGATAACAGCATCCTCTGGCAGATTTTCAATTATATATTCTTGTATCCAATGTTTCGAGAATTTCATATTATTTAAAATTGATTCACAACCCTCAGGTCGCCGTTGTAAAGTAGACGCACATCGTCGAGCCCCCACTTGAGCATGGCCATACGGTCAATGCCGCAACCAAATGCAAATCCACGATAGACTTTCGGGTCGAGTCCTGAATGCTCGAGAACTTTTGGATGCACCATACCTGCCCCGCCAATTTCTATCCAGCCGGTGCCTTTGCAAATATTGCATCCGTCACCCTTGCATTTAAAACATTGCATATCCACCTCATTACCTGGCTCTACAAATGGGAAATATGATGAACGAAGTCTGATGGTGAGATCGGTACCGAAAAATTCTGAGAAGAACTTCTCTATCACCCCTATCATCATTGCGAGCGATGCGTCAGTCGAAACATACAACATCTCCACTTGGTGGAACTGCGCCTCATGTGTAGCGTCAGTGGCCTCATTTCTAAAAACTTTACCAGGACACACGATAGCAATAGGCATTGGCAGTCCCTCTTTTACATATTTCTCCATGGTTCTGATTTGCATATTGCTGGTATGAGTACGCAGAACATATCCTACATCCTCACCATTTTTATTTTTACCAGTTTTATCTTTTATCCAAAATGTATCCTGCATATCGCGCGCCGGGTGATCACCAGGAACATTCAGTGCGTCAAAATTATGCCACTCATCCTCGAGCTCAGGTCCGTCAACAACATCAAATCCCATCTTGTTAAAAATGCGAGATATTGTGTCTATAGACAACGTAATCGGATGAGCATGGCCATTCATATATCAATTGTACACTATGCCTTGTTATCCTGCAAAACCCATTTATTTTCTGATTTAAAAGTAAATTTATATACAGCAATAAAGATAAATACAGGTGCTACAAATGGGTAAAGTAAAAAATAAACTGGGAAATTTTTAATTAGCGGCTGCTTGTCATTGGTAATGGTGCGCGAAACCATGAGAACAAAAGCTAGAACAGTAAGAAGGAAAATAGACTGGAAAGCAAATACATCGGTTGTGATATAAAATATATCAAATTTAAAATCTGGAATATGTATACCCAGGGCGAGATAATTTTCCAGATTGTTATAAGTATTAATAATGAACTTTATAACCGTATAGCTAATCGCATACAAAACATAAAATACAAAAATAGTAGCAACAGGTAAAGTGAACAGTCCAAAATGTCCGTACTTTTTCTTGAAAAACATATCACGATAGTCCCAAGCGTTCTCGAGGAATCCCCTGATCCAGCGCACACGCTGACGTATCAGTCCGCGCAGTGTCGCAGGCCCAACTGTGTAGACATAGGCCCTGTGTGCATTGGCAATTTTATATCCATTTTTATGAAGCCTGAGTGTCATCTCAAAATCTTCAGCGTTATGTGCCCCGTGATAATTACCGAGCTCAGCAAATACTGAGGCTCGGAATACAGAAAATGGTCCAGGCATAACCTGTATCGCATCTATCGAGCTGTATGACTTTCTCCAAAAAACCGACAACATATACTCCACGGCCTGAGACCTCTGCCACAATGTCTTTATATCACGGAGCTGCATACAACTAGCCAGAGCCTTTA
Source organism: uncultured Candidatus Saccharibacteria bacterium (assembly GCA_964368915.1). Lineage (GTDB taxonomy): Bacteria > Patescibacteriota > Minisyncoccia > Phycocordibacterales > UBA5272 > JAUPVO01. The sequence continues at coordinate 17,113 of CAYJDH010000012.1, read as the reverse complement.
TCTGACTGTCTTTAAAATATTGAGCAGCTATGACCATGGCGTTAGTATCTAATGTAGAGTCAACGTCGAGACAGGCGACCAAATCTGTATCAACATGCTCGAGACCGGCATTGAGAGCATGATGTTTGCCTTGTTTTGTCTCTAAAAAGTATTTTATCCTGTTATCACCTGACACAAATTCATTAACTATCTCCTTGGTATTATCAGTACTGTTATTATCAAGATAAAATATTTTTATCTTATCTTTTGGATAATTAAGTTTTTGTATCGAATCTATAGTTGTACGGATATTTTTGCCTTCATTCCATCCTGGCAATAAAAATGTAACAGATGGGAAATAGTCCAGACTAACTGACTCCTCTCTATCCATTTTCTTTTTGTTAGACAAAAAATTGTACAACATAAACACTTGGAAATATATTGTCAAAAATATAAATGGATACAGTAGAAATTGAGCTATGGCATCTAATGTCTCAAGCATAAAAATATACTACTTTTTAGTAGTTGTTGATTTGTTTGCTGTGCTGGCAGTGGTGGTAGCCTCTTTTAGAGTATCTGGCAAAAGTGTCTTTAGCTCTTCCAAACTTTTTAACCCGTAATAAGCCTTGTCTTCAACAATTAAAATTGGGAACTCGGCACGAGTCTTGTAAATCTTTTTTATAGTATCAAGTGGCGCCAAATCTAAATCATAATCAAATGTATAGACACGCAGCTCTGGATATATATCACGGAGACCAGCCAATACCGCCGCCTGCTTTTGACAATCCTCACACATGTCGCGCTGATTGCTATACATATACATCATGTATATTGGACGCTTTGCCTCACCACAACTGTCGGCTGTTTGCTTGCCAAGTATATAGTCCTTGATCTGTAGTAATGAATAATACTTTTTTAGGTATACAACTTGCTCATCATCTCCTCCCAATTTACTCTCGGTATATGTTAACTTGTCAGCCAACTCATTGAGCTTTTTCACCACTCCACTCGCACCCTCATTACTGCATGATACCTCCTTCAAAAGAAACTCTGTCTCTGTACTCATCACATCAATAGCAATACTGTCCTGTATAGACTTCACATTACCAACTCTCTTTTGTGAGAAAAAATATGATACATAAAAAGCAGTAGAAAATATTGCGATAGTTATCACTAGAGATATCAGGTATCGCGAATAGTCTATTTTCATATATAAATTTGGAGCCGGCAGTCAGGTTTGAACTGACGACCTACGGTTTACAAAACCGTTGCTCTACCAACTGAGCTATGCCGGCGTAGGTATTATCTTAACATATTATCTATTTTTTTTCCACGTCTTCCTCCTCCTTGTCCATTTCGCGTTTATAGTGTTTCAAATGTCCCCAGAAATGCACTACAAAGGCTTTGTTCTCTACTGATTTGGAAACAAAAAATGCACGCAAAGCTTGATAGCGATTTTCAATAATAAATTGCAGAATATCCAGACCTTTTAAAATAATCAGAACTAAATAATGTAGAGAAAACCTGTAACCACGCACAACTTTTCTAATCGAGAACTTGATAACCGAGTCCATCGTGTCAGCAAACACTGACACAGCATTATAATCATCTATTATCTCAACTTCTCCCACCAAAATATTTTTATAATTTTTATAGAAAATAGAAATAGCCACACCAGCAAAAACAAATGCTGCTAGTAGGAAAAATATTATAAAAATTAAAGATGTCATAATGCTCACTTATACTTAGATAGTATAACGTGAGAATGATTTTAACTTAACGTTTTCGCCAAACTTTTGAACTCCTGATTGTATATATCCCTCGAGAGTGATGTCGCCATTTTTAACAAATGGTTGAGCCATAAGCTCTGTCTCGTCAGCAGGATTCATAGCGCACACATGCATAGCAATATCAGCAGCCATAGAGCGGAACTCTGGATTATTAGCAACGAAATCCGTCTCACAACCTAGGACAATCATAGACCCCATAGTCCCTGTAGAGTGAACATAGCTAGCCACAGTCCCCGCTGTTATCTCACGGTCAGCCTTTTTCTCAGCTTGAGCCGCAGAGTAACTACGTAGTACCTCACGTGCCTTGTCAGCGTCACCATTAGCCTCGTCCAAAGCCTTTTTGATTTGAGCGAATGAGAGACCTGTCTCCTCACGAAGTTGTTTGATAGTGTCCATAGTTTTTATTATGCTAACTGTTTCTTTAGCTCCTCAAGGAAAGTACGAACAGACCCTGCAGCACCATCATTACAAACTATTGGGTAATCGATGTCATTGATATCACAGTCAGTGTTTGCGAATGCAACTACTGGTATACGCATGCGTTTAGCCTCAGCAACACACATCTCCTCTTTACGAGCATCCACGATAACAATAGCTCCAGGAAGTGTAGACACCGTTGTCATACCACCAAAATTTCTATCTAGTCTCTCGATGTCTTTTTGGATTAGGCCTTGCTCCTTTTTGGTGTACATAGACAATTCTCCTTTTTCTTTCTTTGACAATAAGTCGTGAAGCTTTTCGATTCTTTTCTTTATCTCAGGGAAATTTGTAACTGCTCCACCGATATAACGATCAGCAACATATGGCTGATTCATAGATAGCGCAACCTCCTTAACAATTTGTCTGATCTCTGGCTTTGTACCAACAAAAAGAATTTGTTTGTTTGTAGCTAGGACAGATTTGAGGAATGTTACTGCTTTTTCAAAATCAGCGTTAGTTTTCTCAAGGTCAATAAAATCAACACCATTTGATTGTGTGGCAATGTAACTCTTTGTTGAAGGATGGCGACGTGTGCGTGTATAGCCATAGTGCGCTCCGACCTTCATTAGGTTATCGATACTAAATATAGACATGGGTGCAATAATAACAGATTATTAGACTTTTTGCAATCTTTTTTACTCCTCGTCATCCGAGCCGAATTCGCCAGTAAAGTTGTTCAGCGCGTCAAATATAGAGTCTAGATTCCCCTCCATTATTTTAGGTAGCCCGTGCCATGACTGCTTTATACGGTGATCGGTCACGCGGTCCTGAGGGAAATTATAAGTTCTAATCTTTTCACTGCGGTCCCCTGTACCAACTTGCGCCAGCTTGGCATCTCTATTTTTTGCATCATCTTTTTCTTCTGCCAATTGATCCAGCTTTGCCTGCAACATTTCCATCGCTCTCTCTCTGTTTTTTAGTTGCGACCTCTCAATAGTACAACGCACCGCTATGCCAGTAGGTTTGTGTATTATACGCACCGCAGTCTCCACTTTGTTTACATTTTGTCCACCAGCTCCACCAGAGCGCGAAGTCTCCATCTCTAGATCGCTTTCGGGTATGTGAACTTTTACAGATTGACGTATCGGCATCACTGATACTGTGATCGTTGATGTATGCACGCGACCATTTTTCTCAGTGTCTGGTAT
>CAYJDH010000012.1:0-13616 GCA_964368915.1 uncultured Candidatus Saccharibacteria bacterium | reverse complement strand
CTGATACTGTGATCGTTGATGTATGCACGCGACCATTTTTCTCAGTGTCTGGTATGCGCTGCACACGATGTACACCAGATTCAAATTTAAATGCGTCATAGGCATTTTTACCACGAAGCTCGAACGATACATATTTGTATCCACCCACCTCAGACTGACTGTCGTCCATTTTTTGCCAAGCAATATGATGCAGCTCGGCATATGTCTGATATGCACCCGCCAACTCTGCAGCAAACAATGATGACTCATCCCCTCCTGCGCCGGCTTGAATTTCAAGTATTAATGCTTTTGGTTTCGACTCCTCCTCTTTGTCTTTTTCCACTATCTCCAACATCTCGTCATACATCTTTTTTGTTTCCACTTCTAGTCTCTCCATATCCTCACGAGCCAGCTCCATCATTTCTGGGTCAGACATCATCTCACGAGCATCGTTCAAATCATTGAGAGCCTTCTCATAATTATCTGCCAGGTATTTGGTCTTTACATTATTTTTAAAATCTTCTAGATTCATATATTTCTTATACTATAACAAATATAACAAAAACTCGCATTTGCGAGTTTTTGTTTTTAGCTATTTAGCAGCTTTCTCTTGGCGTTTCTTGAATCTATCAACACGTCCTGTAGTATCCATGACTTTCTCTTGTCCTGTATAAAAAGGATGGCATTGTGAACAGATCTCCACCTCAATTTTCTCTTGAGTAGAGCCAATACTGAACTTTGAGCCACAAACGCAAGACATTACTGCATCGGCGTGGTATTTTGGATGTATATCGGATTTCATAGTAGTGCCTATATTACAGTATTATTTACCATTTTGCAAGATCTTGATAGATGCCTCGTATTCATCAGCGTATTTCATCACATCATTGCCGTAAAATTGATAAGAGGCCTTGCTGGCGTTACCACACCCTGCCAGATAACATACAGCCGCTCTATGCTCTGCTGTACGCGTGCCTTTTGTAGCACCATTGTCGGCGAGTAGTAGTCCTGATGCAGTAAATGCATCCAGATTATTCCAAGGGCTAGGTGGATTGTTGCCGGTTATCGCTGAGATGCGTTTCTTGTACCCCACCCAAGTCGAAGGGATAAATTGTGCTGGCCCCATAGCCCCACCATAACCATACCAAGCCTTTTTAGATACTGGTTGCTTGTCCGGATCAAGGCCGAGCTCGGCCATCAGAGTTTCAAATATTGGCTGATCGCGTGTTGGATGCATATCTGTTTTCCAATTACCTGTTCCTACATTTTGCCCGAGATTACTCTCCACACGTATGATGCCGAGTAGGAATGCCGCACGTACTCCTGTTAGCTTTTGAACTTGTAATGCGAGGTCATAGGCTTGACCGAAATTAATACTCTTTGAGCCGCTAAGGTTGAACAGTGCTGAGCGTATCTCGGTGATACGTTTTTGTTTCTCCGCTACTAGGTTTTGATATATTTTCTCCTCACCTTTTGTTTTCTTTAGCAGCGTATCCTTTTCACTTTTAGTTTCGACTATTTCCTGTTTTTGAAGAAGTTGTTGTTGTTTCAATGCTTGCTCTTCTGCCTTTGTATCGAGCAGGTCATTCTTGGCCTCTTCCAAATCTGTCTTTGTGTCTTTTATTTTTTGTATTGATGAATACAGCGCATCCTTTATATCCGAGTACCCCTTTGCCTTATCAAACACCTTTGAAAGACTCTCGCCAGAGAGAGCTATTTCTGTTAATGAAAAGTCCTGCATTGACTGATAGTTACGAAATGTAGCCTCCATTGATATTGCTTCTGTTTCTAACTTTTTGTCTAGAGTGTTAATCCTCTTGTTTTTATCTGTGATGCTGTAGTTGATGTTTTGTATTGATTTGTCGCGAGCCTTTATTTCAGTCTCAGTCTTTTTTATTTTTGTTTGCAATATTGAAATGTCGCGGGACAAAGATGCTCCCTCTGTTTTCTTGCCGTCTAATAGTGATTGTTGCTTTTTTACTTCTGCTTCCAATTCAGCCAACTCTTTTTGCAATTGCTCGCGCGAGACAGTTTGAGCTGATACATATTGAGGCATTGCCAAAAATAACGACAACAGTAAAACTAGTGAGATTTTCTTCATGTGTATATTATAACAAAAAAGCCACATATAATGTGACTAATGTGTAGCTTTTTTGTTTTTGCTTTGTAATTACTACTCTGCAGCTGGCTCCGCCTCTTCTTCTTTCTTGCCTTTCTTTTCTACCTCTATCGCTGCCATGTCTGGAGCAACTACTGATTCTGATAGGTCCTCTGTTGATTGAGCAACAACTGATGCCACTACATCCTCTGGAGTAACGTGATAGAGAGATACACCCGCTGGTAACACTATGTCAGCTACTGTTATGTTGCTGCTTAGCTCCTCAAGTTTCGCTATGTCTATCTCAAATGCCTGTGGCAAGTTCGCAGCCTCAGCCTCAACAGACAGTGTATGCATAACCTTTACAAGGTTTGCTCCAAGATTCTTCACAGCATTTGAAACACCCACGAACTCTAGTGGTACCTCAACGTGAACCTTTTGACCCTTCTCAACAACGTATAGATCAGCGTGTACTGGTACATATTTTACTGGATCCATCTGTACATCTTGTATCAAAACGTTCTCGCTAGCATCTCCAGACAACTTGATAATTGCTGACTCTCCAGCCTCCTTCAAAGCTTTCTTAAAAGCAATAGCGTCAATAAATATAGGAGTAGACGCAGCATGTGAGCCATACATAACCGCAGGTATCATCCCGTCTTTTTTCTCGCCTTTTTGGCGTTTCTTTACATCTAATGTGAGTGTCATAGTGGCCCCATAATACTATATATCCGACTTTATTTCAAGGGTTTGCGCAGACACATCTCCATGCTAAACTTTAAACATGAAAATCCCAATTATCGCAATAGATGGACCATCTGCCAGCGGTAAAGGGACAATAGCCAGGAGACTCGCAAAACATTATAACTTCCACTATCTAAACAGTGGTGCAATATACAGACTGGTGGCATACATCGCATCAACACGTGGTATAGCATTAGAAGACGTCGAGGCAATATCAGAACTGGGGAGAAATATCTCCCCTATTTTTATAGATGAACAAGTCATAATAGACGGAGTAGACGTTTGGCCGCAAATATCGAAAGAGGAGATTGGCAAAATGGCCGCAAAGATTAGCCCCTATCTAGATTTGCGTGACGCCATATTTGAGTTGCAGCGTGCACAGATACAGGATCCAGGACTGGTAGCCGAGGGTCGCGATATGACCAGCTGTGTATTCCCAGATGCCTGCATCAAAATATTTTTAGACGTCTCTCCCGAGGAGGCCGCTAGACGCAGACACAAAGATGAAACAGACAGAAATAGTCTGACAACATTTGAGGCGTTGGTGGAGATGATGCGTGAGCGCGATCACAGAGACAGACATCGTGAACACAGTCCTCTAAAGTTAACCATAGACAGTCATCACATAGACACGAGCGGTATGAGTCGCGAAGATGTATTCGACGAGTGCGTCAGATATTGCGACGAGGTTTTAAATAAAAAAGATTGCGAATAGTTTTGACAACAAACAAAGATAAAATAAATTTTAACAAATAAAAAAACCGCGACCCTCTTTTCCTTTTCAGGATTAGAGAATCGCGGTTTCGCGGTGTAGCCGAGGTCCTATTGGACCAGCCAGCATGCGCGGCCGGAGATGGCCGGGACTGTGACGAGTTCCACTCGCATACTTGATGCTAAGTTGTTGCGAGCGGATTGTTCCGTTTCAGTCTTGAGCGCCTTCGCGACGCAGAGGATTGTCACATCCATCTGCGTTGGGCGCCAGCTCGTCATCCACGCATCACGCGCCGGGGGCACTGGTGAGTAGACGACGACCTTGTCGAGATCGACTGGAGTGTTCTCGTAAATGCAGAATGCTGCATCTACTGTGTTCACGGCCAACTGTCCGGAGCAAAGGCTTGGAGCCTTGAACGTCGGTACGGCAATCACTTGCGAGTGTGCCGGCTGTGGCATGAGCACAACCGCGAGAGCGATTGCGATTGCCACGAACAGTGCGCCTTGAGTGCGCGAGAAACCAAATACTGTGTTCATGTGTATCTCCTGAGGTGTTGAGTGTTCATGTCCGCAAGCTTTTTAAAGCTTTTGGATACTGATATAAGTATACACGAAACAAATCTTTTGTCAAGCTTATACTTGACATATGTATATAAATAGTGTATAATATAAGTATCGTTAATTTGCTAAAAAGGTTGCAAAATCATGATTAGTTTGATCTTTAAGCTGGCCTGTACCCCTCTCGGGATGACCTTCACAGGTCTGATGGCAATCACATTTGTGTCGTTATTCTGGGGTTCGCTGAAAAGCATTCGCCCAGGATACGCTGACATGATGGGCGATGCCGCCATCGCAGGACTCGGCTCCGTAGCCGACAACCTGCGCAAGCAGCAAAAAAATAAGAAGTGACGCAGAAATGTGTTCTCCTCCCCTAAAGCCGGAATTCGTTCCGGCTTTTTTATTTGTTAAATTTTTCTCGCCCTGAATCCAAGTATATCTGTGTATCTGTTATTGCCGAACAATATAGGATAAAAATCATCCTCTGCGCGAACTTCTTCCCCTTCGCCTGTAACACAAACAGTGGAGTCTTTTTTAACCAAAACAAAATTCAAAACATCTTTATCCAATGTATACCCACCAATAAATTCTTTTTTATATGCGTCAAACACTTCGTATGTTTCTGTAGATTTTATTTCTCTGGGATTCTCAAATGGGTTCGTCTCAACAAGGTCGTAATGCAATAAAATTTGAGTTATGTCATATAACACTGCCATCAGGACCAGATCACTATCATCTTTACCATATTCAAAAGCAATACCTATTTTAGCTTGGGATATTAACGCATTGTCTGACTTGTATTTCATATGCAAAACTTTTGGCGGCATGAACAACTTTAGCAACTCTTTTGTTGCTGTATCATATTTAGTTACAATCACCATTGATTGATCGCCCAGATCGGTGGTTTTCGTTGAGTGTATGTCTATTACAATGTCAGCCGCGACTATCTTTTTAGAAAGCTCAAAAGCGCGCATCTCCTCGTATGTCCCGTGCTCCTTTCCTGGGAACACTCTGTTAAGGTCATTTTCAACAAAGGGAATATTTTTCTTCGAGGCAACTGGGTTGCCTGTCAAAAACTCCACATTGTCTGATTTTATATTTAAAGTTTTTAATTTCTCAATCACAAAAAGACCGAGTCTCTCATGTCCGTGTGTCGATCCGACGATAACAATCCTTTTAGTGTTCATGTCTTATGATATTACAACAGTTTAACGCCAAAATGGCATATAGACTAACTCGCCCACTCACTCTTTAATAAACCAAAAACTAACTCATCAGAAAAAGTCTTCTCAGACTTATGATTTTCTCTCAACATTCCTTCGAGTTTAAATCCTAACTTTTCCGGCAAAGCCTTGCTCTTAGCATTTCGAGAGTCACACCTTATCTGTATGCGATGCAAATTTAAATCCTCAAATCCATATTTTATTATCGCCTCTACACACTCTGTCATGATACCCCTACCCTCAAAATCTTTATCTATCCAATACCCGATCTCTGCCCATTCATCAACACTGTTAATAGTATGAAAACCCATGGACCCTATCCATTTACCTTCATAACAAATACCAAAGTCTGCGGCTTCTTTCTTTTCAAATTTTTCCTTGCATTTCTCAATAAACTTTCTTGTGTCTTCCGCTACTAAAGTAACATCAACCCATGGTAACCACGGGCGCAAATGTTCACGATTTTTGTCAGTCAATAAAAACATTTCTTCTGCGTCCTCTGGCTGACGAAGTTTTAAAGAAAGTTTTTCACTGATTTTTAATTCGAAGGGCATATTATTATTTAACATTAATTAAAGAGAGGTGTTCAGCATTTTTTTATAAATACTCTCCCAACAAAAAACACTCGCTACCAACCTTTTCAGAATCGTGGGCAAAAAGAATAATACTCTCTCTATCGCAGACAACCTCCTCCTCCCCATCTACACCTACAACATCTCCAGCCTTTACGATCTCAAAATCGGAAAACTTTTTACCAAGCTTAAAACTCTCAGTCTTACTATAATATTTCTGATAGACCTGTATTTTATTTTGTTTTAAATTTTTTGTTGCTGGCTCACCACTTATGTGTCCCAATATTTTCAAAAAAGAAAGGATACTTTCTTTAGCTGTTTCTGTGGACGCTGGGTCCCCCAAGTATCCGCATTCAACACATATACCAACCCGACCTATCAGATTCATATAATAGTCAGTCCCACCTGGCTCGTTCTCATCGAACCCATACACAACAGTATTAAAAGGCAGAACACTGGTTACTGACTCTGCGTTCCTTTCACATATTATGAATGGTTTGCTGTTCGAGTTCGTACTGGCATGAACATCCAAAACATGTTCTGATTTATTTAAATACTCTTTCAAATATTCTGCCCTATTGTATTCATAGCTATCAAGTTCATCTTGAGTCATTTCTGATGATGGACGATACATTCTATTCAAATTCTTTTCTGTGTATCTCACATTCTTGTCTATCGCTCTTGGGTTACCATAAGCAATATACACGGTGCCATTTTCTATTTTTAGATCAGGCAATATTTCATTCATCGCCTCCACCCCACACACCTCATTGCCATGAGTACCGACGACTATCATGTTTACCGGACCATTATTTACACCTTTTATTTCTATTACTTTTTCCATTTTCTTTATCATTATTCACTTTTTTTGATTATACAAGAAAATGGTTGATTTAACAAAAACACCAAATAAAAACGGCGAGCTATCTTGCGATAGTCCGCCGTTTATGCCAAGGGTGTACTGCCTAGATTGCTCTATTGTGGCAGGACACACCCCTGGATACCTTCGTCATTCCAACCCTCTGCCTTCATCTCCGCGATGACCGTCAAGGAAATGGTGTAACGATGATTGCTCGTACTTGGGCCGAACGCCCGATACAGTGGGACGTACCCCACATCGCAGCCGCCCGAGGTGTTAACCTTTTTGACTGCGAACTCGGATGCCTCATGGAACAGTCCCGAGTTATCCTTATCAGGATACAACCAGCCGAGCAGTTCGCAATCACTCTTTTTGGGAGAGTAGAAATGCGAGGACACGCCCGGGGCGAACCAACGACAGACATTGTTCATGTCATCGTTGCCGCGCAACTTTTGCATTGGGAAAGCTTTGAACGTTTCCACCAAGGTGAAATTCGTCAGTGACTCTACCGCTGCTTGATTGCTAGCAACTGATGTCATGAAATATCTCGGCTTGCCATCGTTGTTAAACGTGGGGCCGATATATCGATAGCTCTTGACCGTCACTTGTCCAACATTCCCCCAGAGATTAACCTGAGAAAGCGATGGAGAAGCAGACCATGTCTCCATGGGGTCCGTAAGCAAATGCAAGTCAGCACCGGACGAGTCGACTGTTGTCGACTCGGTACCGATACGCTGATCAGCATTCACCAGCACCACAGTCGTGTAGCCGTTTACATGCGCATGAGCCAGAGCGCCAACGCCTGGCAGTTTGCCTGCTGTGATCCACTGCCCGCTAGACAGCTGACCCAGCTCCTGACCGGAGGTTGACGAGGCGAATAGTGCGTAAGCGTAAGCCGTAGCACACAGTCCGAATGTCCCATCCCGAGTTTCGAGGCGATAACTATCCTCTGTGTTTGGATACAGCTTTGTATCAGCTGTGTCGTATTCACTGCGCCCCATTTCCGGAGCGGTGAATATATCCCACAAGGGATTCTTCCAGACTTGGCGATAATCATGACCACGAGTTGGTAGAACGCCTGATGATGGTTCCCAATTGGTTTTCTGATTGACACAAACCTTCATGTCCTCATCACGAATGCCAAGTGGCCGCGTCACCAAACTGTGCATAGCCGCCTCATAGCCGAGACCTGTCACCTTTTCGATAATCATCGAAAGGTAAAAGTATCCGGTGTTGCTGTATCCGAACTGAGTGCCAGGTTGACGATACAGTTGCCAGTTTACAGCATTGAAGCTGGCCCATTGGGCTTTTGTAATTGGCAATACGGCACCGATACGTGAAGCAGTCCCCCGATCTCCACCAGTACCTATGAATCCATCATCCATACCAGCAGTATGTTCGCGTAAGTGGCGAACAGTAACGTCCTCAATCATAGCTGGCCATGTTCCGTTGTGCGAGACCACGTTATCGAGTATGCATCCAGCACGCAGGCGTCCAGCAATAGGAACGCAGAATACTGGCTGATCGAGAGAAACGACACCTTGACTGACGAGAATGCCAATCATTTTGGAGGTCACCTCTTTTGACATACTAGCAAGGCCGAATACTGAGTTCTCATCGCAGCCCTTGCCTGGAGCGTCCGCGTTTTGCGGGGACGCATCCCAGCCATAGCAGCGCGAGAACAGCAACGCCTTGTCACTATCACGAATGAGAGCAACAGACAGAGCTGTCGTACGGCTCCACTTTGCAACATAGGCCTCGACAGCCGCCTTTTGAGCCGCGTCGAGATTGGTGTTGGTGGCTGGACCTCCGACTGGCAACTCTGCAAATGCGAGAGATGCGAATGTAAATACGAGCGTAAAAATCAACGAGCAGAGCTTGTTCATATCGTCCTCCTTATGAGGGTAATTTGTACTATATACAGTATACACTATTTACCTGTTTTGTCAAGGTATTAATACTCCACTATCCACAGACGAATATGTCAAAAAGTCTTTATACTATAAATACATTTATGAAAAAAATTATTGGTGTTGTGTTTGCCCTTTTACTGACTTTATCAATGTTCAGCCCTGACAAGGCCTCGGCCTATCTGTTCCACTCCAGCCAAATATGTGGGCCGAGTACACATGCCGGCAAGGTAAAATGTGACATTGCCCCTACCCCGTCTCAATGTATATCAATAGGAGGATCTGGGGATGTGCAGCCTGGTGAGTCTGACTGTGTTAACAGTTGTACTGGTGGAGCCGTGCAACATCCTGGGACAATATACTATTGTGAGGAGGCCGCAGCCACACCATCTTGTCCAGCTAATTGTCCAGGAACAGCTGGGGCATGTACGAGTCCAGATGCCCCGGGCGGTAGATACGTATGGAACCAAGCAACAAATGCTTGTACATTCCAAGGGACTCAGCCGACAGGCACACTGACTGCCAACAACAATGGAGTGTGTACCGGTACACCAGGAGGAACATGTACTGTACAGCTGACATACAGTGTGAACTCTGGAGTGACCAATGCATCGATATGGCAATGTGCAAAAAATGGTACGAGCTGTGTGTCAGTTGTCTCGTCTATCGCATACAACAGCCTCATCCCAACATACAATCAAAACATCACTGTAAATAATTTTAATTCATCGTCTGCGGGTGCATATGTAAAACTAGTAAATGGAGCATCTCAAGGGTCAGCAATACTGGCTGATATGTATGCAGCGGGTATACCTCAACAATCATATACATGTACACCGAGCGGTCCAACATACAACAGATATCAATCGAGTGGATCACAGGTGTCATCTGACCCAGGGGTAACAGCAATGTTCACAGACTTTTTTTGTGGAGAGCCATCGAGGTTGGCCGTCACCTGTCCAACCGGTACAGCTGGTACTGCAGGTCTGACATCGTTAACAGATACAAAATACAACTGCAAGACATTTGACTACAGCTCATGTGTCTGTAACTCGTCGATATCATGTAGCGCTGGTACTGGGGCTGGTGGTACATCACCATCAGGAACATATCCATCATGTACATGTCCAGGAGGTCAGACATACAATTCTGGATCTAACTCGTGCGCCTGTCCAGCTGGTCAAACATGGGACGGAGGAACATCAACATGTCGTACACTGTGTCCATCTGGATCAACGGGAACATATTCACCAAGCTGTACATGTCCATCACCTGCCAGCTACAGCTCGGGGTCTAACACCTGTACATGTCCTGCACCTAGAACATGGAACGGATCTAGCTGTGCATGTCCATCAGGACAAGTGTGGGATGGGTCAACATGTCAGATACCATGTCCAGTAGGGACAACAGGAACATATCATCCAGCATGTACATGTCCTGCACCTCGTACATACAACACAACATCTAGAACATGTGAGTGTCCTGTAGGACAAACCTGGAACGGGTCAACATGTATACCGACACCAACACAATGTTCAGGTAACGGTGCGACTATGACATATACAGCCATAACATCAACTTCTTTTACTGCAAGCTGGGACTGTTCTGCCGCAACAATAAACAACCCACCAATGGCTGTATATCTTGGTGGTGACTCTCAGATATATAACCAAGCAAATCCTAGTGGTTGGCAACAACAAGGAACACCAACTGGTAATTTTGGATTCTCTGGATTAACTTCTGGCTCTATTCAAAACGTAGACCTATGGTGTAGCTGGTCAGACTTATCTATATCTTGTCCTATAGACTTACCAGACCCGGCCCCTATTACAGTCACTACAAATGCTGCAACAAGCATAACGGCAGGTGGAGCAACTATGTCGTTCACTGTTTCTAATTACAACAGTACACCTGTTGCTGGCGCAGTCAAGCTTTATCAAAGTGATGGAACAACGGTAATCAACACATACTCAACAACCAATCCAGGATCTACAGTTAATGCTAATGGTACATATACAGTATCATTGTCATCACTCACATGTGCTACTACATATCAGTTCCGTGGTGAGGCTGGATCTACATATGGATCAAAATTATCATTCACAACATCTGCCTGCCCTACATTTGGAGTATCATGGACCAATCTACCCCTATCTGTTCAATACGGACAAAATGCAAATCTGAAATACAATGTCGCATCTATACCTGCTGGACAAGTGGCAACCTGTGATCTGTATGACTACACAGGTACAACCGAGATATCTGGTGTGGCTGCACAATCAATATCAACTGTGAGCCCTACTGTTGGTAATGCGAGTTTCGAGGCGCCTGTAATAGGGGCGAGCTCGGGCCAATGGAACCCAGCTGGAGCAACATGGACATTTACAGGTACAACATCTGGTACCAACCCACCAGCAGGTAGTGATACTGGTACAGGTATCATGAGAGATGGATGGAATGGCTGGAGTACTCCTAACGAAAACGGTTCACAGTATGCATTCATACGTGGTAACTCGGGATCAATCACTCAGTCAGTGACATTTGGTGGAGGTACATATCAAATATCAGTTATGGCAGCACGTGCTGGATCGTCATCTATGAATGATCTAGTTGTAAAAGTTGATGGGAACACTGTAATGGCGGTTCCATATGCGAGTATGCCCGCTGGATCGTTCTCTACATTTACTACATACAATATAGACTTGGCGGCTGGATCTCATACTGTCAGCCTCACTGGTGGTACATCATCAGCTCAGACATTGTTCCTGGATAATGTGACAATAACACCTACAGCTAGTCACAACAGCATGTTCACGATCAACCCCTCACCTGCAACATTGCCTGTTAACCCTTCTGGATATGGGTATACAGTAAAATGTACTATACCCTCACCTGCCAGTACTGCGCAGGCACTAGGCAATGTAAATGTAGTTGTGGATGGGACACCGTCAGTATCGATGGAGAGGAATCCGACACCAACTCTGATGAGATATCAATGTTCTAATTCAACTGGAGTCAAAATAGTCTCGACTGGTGGCAGAACACAATCACTATCTGGTGGACAATATGTCTATGCTGCGACAACCACACCGCAAACAGCGTTGGATCAATACCTACTTAGATTTAAAACAGACTTTCAAAACAACGCGCTGTCAGGTCAATCAAATAATAGTGTTAACTTCCCTTGGGATAGAAACAACAGCGGTGCGATAAGTGTGGCAGACTTGTCATATATAAATGCAAGAGTAACATCTCCTGCTATCAATTCAGCTGACCTCGTAACCGTGAGTGGGTCTGCTGGATCAGCGATGGCAACAGGGCCAGATGGATATATATATGTATCGGGTGGCACGACAATACAAAGGATGAATCCCGTGGACGGATCTAGGACTACTTTTGCATCTGGATTTAGCAATGCAAAAGGTGTAGCGTTTGGACCTGACGGAGTGTTATATGTTGCTGACCTGGGTAATGGTAATGTATACAAGGTGTCTACTGGTGGAGTTGTCACCACACTGTCATCTGGATTTACACAGCCACTACATCTTGTTGTTGATAGCTCAAACAATGTATACATGGCTAACAATGTGAACAATGAGATCACAAAAATATTCCCAAATGGAACAGTAGCCTGGTTCGCCTCAATACCAAATACTGGCTCGCTAGGAATCAACGGCATGACAATATCACCTGTGAATAATTATATGTACGTAGTACCAAAATCATATGTGATATATCAAGTCACACCTGCTGGATCTGTGACAAGCCTCATGACAATGGCTGACCCTGGTTTTGGAATAGTCACTGACACATCAAACAATATGTATGTATCTAGCTACTCTGCAGGTACTGTCACACGTATCAACGTTGGTGGCTCGTCAACATCAACAGTTATGACTGGTCTGTCTGGTCCTATGGGTATGGCAATAGCTCCTACCGGCGAAATGTTCATAGGTAGACTGTCAGGAATGATTAGAAAATCAGATGTACTAGACAGTTATCCTAGGACCCTGACTGGAACGTTCTCATTCATACAAGGTGCGCAGTACGCAATAGAATGTCTAGGTGCATATGGAACACTGCCTGCATATGCGACCAGTACTCCTATGGATATGACAACAGCATATGCGTCATCTACTGCCGCCCTGCCTAATGTCCTAGCAACATGCCCTACTAACTCTACCGCATACACCATAACCAGATCTCCGATATGGAAATCCTCACCTGTTTGGTCTAGTGGTTCTATATGGGGAGCAACAAATACAGATTCGGAGATAACTCTGGGGGCAGCAACATCTACTTATACCTATACCCTAACTTGTACGAGAAATAATGGGCTGGTATACACAGGACAACTAGTCAACAGTGTTAATGTCCCGCCTGCTATTGTGGTTAACAATATGAATAGCCCGATGGTAGCGAGCGGCACACCAGCTGTAATAAATTGGAGATCAGATGGTAACAGTTGCGACCTTAAAAACTTTGACGGGTCTGCGACTTGGGCTGGAGGTATAACTGGTACACCTATATCTGGTGGTTATCAGTACAGCTATACTATGTCTCCTAACAATCCGAACTTTACATGGCTGAACAGCTCGAGAATAGGAGCAAATGCTATTGGTTGGTCTGTGTCATGTAAAGACACCAACGCTGCATCGAGATTGTCTACAACAAATAGCAGCACAGTACAAGTATATGTACCTACCACTGCCACCATCACCCCTCCTGATGTTAACGGAAACTTGAGATTCACATGTACTAGAGACTTTGACTATATGGATATCAAACGTAACGGCATATCGATGTCTGGATATCCAAAGACATGGAATACAAATCAAACTAGTAGCTACTCTATATTGTTGCCTAATCTAGGTGGTATATACGAACTAGTCTGTAAATCATCAAATATCCCTGGCAACATAGATAATGATGTATACCCTGACGCAGGGCTGCAAGTTTACG
>CAYJDH010000011.1:0-24523 GCA_964368915.1 uncultured Candidatus Saccharibacteria bacterium | reverse complement strand
GTAGGACTGATTACTGACTATTAAAAGCGAGCACGCAGCTCGCTTTTTTGTTTTGACTAGTAACAGATTTTAATATAGAGTTAAGGCTGTTGTTAATTTATACAAGGGAGTTGTCATGGCTACCGAAAGAGTAAGTCCTTACGCAAATTTGACACCTGAGCAGTTTCTTGCAAAGGTGAAGGAATACAGACACGGTGTGAACATGAACGAAGAAGAATTTCGTGTCCAGGTTCCTCAGTTTCAAGAGGCTGATAAATGGCCCAGCTATTGCCGTGATGAAGTGGGTCGAAAGTTGCAGGATGGTCCGATTACCTGGCCAGATTATGTTACTAGTCTCGGTGGTGAAAAAGCCGCTTTACAAAAAGTGATGCCAAGGGACTTCATTTACAAAGTTGCTGAATGTTGGAAAAACGGCTCAGGAATACCAAGGCGCGGATTCATGCAAGACTTATTTCTTTTCTCGGTGACGGGGCAAGATCTGTGTCTCGTCATTGCGGAGCGCCAGTTCGAAGTAAATGAGTTTTTCTTTGTTTTGGAATTCCCGACTGACAATTTTTCTTTTTTTGGAGACCAACAAGTTTTCAGAGCTAATATTTAGCCGATATGTTGTTTTCAAAGGTGGGGCCGTCGAGCGTAAGCGAGACGGCCTTTTGTTTTGCTTAATATTCTTCGTATTTGTCCCAAAAGTGGGGAAAAGTCGTATTTTTGGTATTAAAAAGTTGTATAATGGGAACAGGTGGGATAAAGTGGGATATCTTACAAAATATGCTGATCGGCAACTATACACATACATTGGATCCAAAAAAACGTCTATCTATTCCAGCAAAATGGAGGAGTAGTCTTGGAGAAAAAGTAGTGATGACTAGTGGTTTGGATCAGTCGCTCTTTGTATTTTCGGAAATAGAATGGAAAAAAATAGCTGAAAAGCTTGTTTCTCTAGGATTCCTCGATGCTGACTCGAGACAATTTGCTCGCTATATGTTGGCAAATGCATTTGAACTCAGTATTGATAGTCATGGTCGCGTATTAGTGCCAGAAACATTAGCAAAAACTGCAAATCTAAAAGATGAAGTGGTGTTGGCTGGTGTATACAGTCGTATTGAGGTCTGGGATAAAGATAAATATGACAATTTGATGTCATCTACTTCTAAGTCTGCGGATGAGATGGCACTGCGCATAGCAAAGCTTGGTATAGAATAAAATGAATAAAAATATTTTAGGAGAACATATACCGGTGATGCTGGAGGAGACAATAGAGGGACTAGCACTCAATGCTGGAGACACAGTGGTGGACTGTACCACAAATCGTGGAGGTCACAGTATGGAGATAATCAAACATATTGGCCCAGCAGGGACTCTCGTTTGTATTGATCTAGATGAAAAGGCATTAGAAGAGGCTGAGCAAAAGTTTGCAAAGCTTAAAAATGCTCCAAAGATAATATATATCAATAAAAACTTTAGAGAGATAAAAAGTATTTTGTCAGATCTAGGTTTACACAAAGTTGATGCAGTTGTCGCAGATCTAGGTCTGTCATCTCAGGAGCTCGACATATCGGGCAGGGGATTCTCTTTTCAAAAAGATGAGCCCCTCTTGATGACTTTTTCAAACAAAGTCATTGATGACAATCTGACAGCAAAAGACATAGTAAATACTTGGCAAGAGGAGACTCTGGCTGATATCATTTACTATTTTGCAGATGAGAGATATGCGAGACGTATAGCAAAAGCAATAGTAGAGCAAAGAGAAGAAAAAGAAATCAAAACAACATTTGATCTCGTTAATATTATCAATGCCGCTGTACCAGCAAAATATTTACATTCAAAAACAAATCCAGCCACAAAGACTTTCCAAGCCTTACGCATGACTACAAATGACGAAGTAGGAGCAATGAAAGACCTAGTGAATGCATTGCCGGAAATATTAAAAATAGGAGGGCAAGCCTCAATTATCACCTTCCATAGTATAGAAGACCGTATTGTAAAACAAACTGCGAGAGATATCCCAACACTTAGACCTGTAAACAAAAAGCCTTTAACGGCAAATCGCGAAGAAGTAATTAACAACCCAAGATCAAGAAGTGCAAAATTAAGAATATATAAATATGAATATAACAATTAGACAATCAGAAATGCAAAAAAGATTAGTGCGTGCAGCCACTATTGCGAGTGCAATAAGTTTGGCTATTTATATAGGTCTCTACCTATCTCTTGTTATTGGGGGTATTAATTTTAGAAAAATAGTAGCAGAAACAAAATCTACAAATGCACAAATAGTAAAACTTGAAACAGAGTTATCATCTCTCGAGAGAGGGTTACATGACAATAGCGGGCTCGCTTATTTAAATACAATAGACGACTCTTCTTTTATAGTTAGAAAAGACAACGCTGTAACATTTTCATTCCTCTATGAGGCTCGATAGGAATAATCCTAAATTTAGAATATATATATTGGTTACTTTTATTGTGGGTGTATACAGTGTATTTTTTTTACGTTTGGTTGACTTGCAAGTTATCAAACATGATGATTTTGAGCTCGAGGCCAGAAAACAATATCAGATAACTTTGGCAGATACTTTTAATAGGGGTAGTGTGTATTTTTTAAATAAATCAGGTGACCATATATTAGCCGCAGATATACAAGAAAATAAAATCAAAAAAGAAGACAAAGAGATAGTCGAGCGTAAACGTGTTTACCCACTCGGTGACCTAGGATCAAAAGTATTAGGATTTGTAGCGTATGATAAAAATACGAGAAAGGGTCAATACGGTATAGAAAAATACTATGACGACGTATTGTCTCGTGACAGTTCAAAACTTTATACCAATTTTTTTGCTGAGATGTTCACAGATATAAAAGGTAATATAATGTCGAACAAAGAGGTGTACGAAGGCGATATAGTTTTGACTATAGACATAGAGGCGCAGCGTGCATTGCATAAAATTTTAAAAGAGACCCAAGAGGAGTGGAATAGTGATAATATAGGTGCGATAGTAATGGATCCAAATGATGGCAGGATAATAGCAATGGAGGAGTTGCCAACTTTTGATGGGAATGATTTTTCAAAAGTTACAAATTTTAACTTATATAAAAATGATCTGGTGAGCGGTGTGTATGAGATGGGCAGTATTATAAAGCCTATTACAATGGCGGCGGCACTAGATGCTGGAGTGGTGGATGAAGACACGACATACAACGACCTCGGTGTGCGCAATTTGGACGGATACAAAGTTCGTAACTATGACGGTAAAGCTCGTGGGGTGGTGGGTATACAAAAGATATTGGATCAGTCGCTCAATGTGGGTATTGTTTTCTTGGTTGAAAAGTTGGGAGGAGAGAGATTGGCAGAGTATTTTAAAAAGTTCGGCATAGGTGAGGAGTCAGGTATAGATTTACCAAATGAGGCATCAGGACTGACTCGCAACCTAGACAGTAAAGTATTTGTAGACTCGGCAACGGCGGGATTTGGTCAGGGTATAGCTATTACACCAATACAAACAATAAGAGCCCTAGCTATGCTCGGTAATGGCGGTAAACTGGTGAACCCATACATAGTAGACAGTTGGGTATATGAAAATGGCATAACAAAGAAAAATGTACCAGATGAAGGTGAGCAAGTTTTAAATAGTGGGACTAGTGAGCGTATATCTCGCATGCTGGTTCATGTCGTAGACACAGCGTTGCAGGGTGGTAAATGGAAAAAGGACCATTATACACTGGCAGCTAAAACAGGAACTGCTCAGATACCTCGTCCAGGAGGCGGATATTATGAGGACAGATATCTGCATTCATTCTTCGGCTATTTCCCAGCTTATCAGCCAAAATATATAGTATTCATCTATCACACTTATCCAAAGGGTGCAGAGTATGCTTCACAGACTCTCACAAAGCCATTCTATGCCATTACTGACTTTTTGATCTCATATTACGGAGTTCAGCCTGATAGATAGTTTATATTTGTTCTAACTTTTTCTCTGCGCTCGCTAGATCGTCTGGCTTTGTTATTTGTATCCAATTTTGAGTCTTTATACAGTGAATATTGTGAGTCCCTGATAATGTCATCAATGTGTGTGGGAGTCCGTATTCAGAATCAGACACCTTTACAGCTGAGGCATTATAATATTCTGGTGAGATACTGTATGCAGCAGCATTTATAATATGACTGTGTTCATCTGTTTGTATCAGCCCCTCATTGATACCCACACAGTTTTGATTGTTGTCTATTATGAGCTCACCTTTTGTTACAGCTTTAGTGCTATCTTCTTGTCCAAGTATAGAAAATTTATATTTTTGTAATTCTGCCAAGTCATTCCTGTCATAGATGTCATCTCCCATTAGAACCAAGGTATTGTCTGTTACAAAATCTTTACAAAGCATCATGGCGCCACCTGTGCCATTCAGCGTCTCCTGGTATACATAATGTATACGTATACCATTCCAAGAGTCTTTAAAATATTCTGATATTTTTTCTGACATATACCCCACAACAAATAGTACGTCAGTTATGTTTTTTGGTAATGCTGATAACTTCCATTCCAACAGGTTTTTATCTCCCACCATTAGCATTGGTTTTGGTATTGTGTCAGTTAGCGGAGCCATGCGTGTGCCGCGACCACTAGCCAGTATTATCGCTCTCATAATCTCAGTATAATCTAGTCCATCTCGGCTGCCAATCTGTCTTCGTTTACATTATCTTGCTCTCGTTTCAAGTTTCCCATTTTGTCCATCTCTACAAAAAGTATCTCGTCTATTTTCTGTCTATTTTGTTCACCTTTATCTATCTCTACTTCTACAAAAGGGATGACTTTGATAGGCATATAACGTTTGATGTCACTACGCAGATCTCCGCGCATACGTTTTGCAAAGTCCAATGCCGCAGCCTCTTTTGACTCTGGCAATACAGTTATGAGTATCTTTGCAGTACGTAGATCTGGTGTGCACTCTGCGTCAGTAACAGTTATAAGAGATGAACCAGATGATTCACGTTGGAAAAAGTTCTGAGCTATTTTCTTTAGCTCTTGATTTACCTTGAGTTGTCTTTTGCTTGGGCCGTCCATAATTATACGAGTTTCTTTTTCTCAACTAGATACGCCACGATAACATCTCCTGGGATAATGTCATGTTTTGTTTCTATTTCTATACCACATTCATTGCCTTCCATTACTTCTTTTGTTTTCATTTTCATGCTTTGCAATTCTGTTACTAGACCTTTACCCATATCAAAATCACGACGAACTATTTTAACTTGTGCATCACTACGCATTACACCCTCTATTACTTTTCCTCCCACCACATGTCTATCTTTGTCAGTATTGAAAATCTTTAGCACTTTTAATTTACCCAATGCCGTCTCAACCTCTTCAAATGGCATGCGCTCCTCGATTTCAGCTTGGAACCACTCTGTTAATTTGTATATGATGTCAAATATCTGAGGTTTCTGATTAAATCTTTCCGCCTGGTCACGAGCTTTACCCTCTAGGGCAACTTCAAAACCTAATATGATTGTCTTTTCATCACCAGATGCGAGCATGATGTCACCCTCAGTTACATTACCAACAGCCTCTACCAATATTTTGATTTTCAAATCATTAGTCTCACATTTCTTGATCTCATTTCTAATGGCCTCAATAGATCCTAATGTTTTAGCTTTTATAACAACAGGCACTACAACTTTTGCATTACGATATATTTTCGGATCAAGAGTTACTTTTTTAGTATTCTCTTTTTCTTCAGCTTGCAACTTCTCAATTTGTTTCTTGTCGGCAGATGATATAAAGATTGATCCAGCGGGTGGTATCTCATCAAAACCAGTCACCTTAACAGCCTGACCAGCATGAGCCTCTTTTATAGGTTTACCTTTAAAGTCCTCCACAATACGAATAGGTGAGTAGGCGCAGCCAGCGAGTATTGCTCCTGACGCAGGCATGACTCCATCACGAATGACGAGAGTCGCAGATATGCCACGCTTTGAATCTACAAAGCTCTCGAGTACTTGGCCTGTTGCCTCAGATTTTGCATCATATGGCTTTGCATTCATATCATTGATGAGCAATATGTTTTCTAGTAACTCGTCGATATTTGTTCCAGCTTTGGCACTTATCGGCACAAAAGGTATATCACCTCCGAGACCTTCCAAATATATACCATTCTCAACTAGATTAAGCTTTACACGCTCAATATCTGCTCCAGCTTTGTCTATTTTGTTGATTGCTACTATGTATGGGATGTTGCGGTCAGATATAGCCTTGAATGCTTGTAATGTTTGAGTCTTGACCCCATCCTCAGCAGACACAACCAATATGGCTATGTCGGCTATCTCTACACCACGCTCGCGCATATGTTGAAATGCTTCATGACCAGGAGTATCTATAAATGTCATCTGTCTGCCGTTAACTGTCGCCTCATATGCAGAGATGCCCTGGGTTATGCCTCCAGCTTCGCCATCCACGACATTTGTCTTGTGTATATAGTCAAGCAGGGTAGATTTACCATGGTCAACATGCCCAAGTATCGCTACTACGGGTTGACGGCTGGTGTTTTCTTGTGATTTTGACATAAACGTTAAAGAATTATAACACATTTATGCTAGAATGTCATTTATATGTTTGGTAAAAATCATTATTTTGACTATGCGGGGGCTACACCTATTTCAAGGGTTGTGAGGGCTGCTATGCAAAAAGTAGAAGGTAAATATCCCAATCCGAGCGGTATATATGCCTCTGGTGTAGAGGTAAAGAGTGAAATAGATAGGTGTAGGAAAAATATTTTAAATAGTTTTGATGCGAACAATATGAATCTGGTGTTCACCAGCTCTGGTACAACGTCTGTCAATCTTGCAATCATGGGTACACTGGAACGTGGGGACCATTTTATCACTAGTGTCGTCGAGCATCCTGCAGTACTCGAGACCGCGAGGCATATGGTGCAGAATGGAGTCGAGGTAACATATTTGAATGTTGATGAGATGGGTGTTGTAAATCTCTCCGAGTTGCGCGAGGCTATAAATGAAAAGACAAAGCTTGTGAGTGTGATGATGATCAACAATGAAGTCGGCACATTGCAACCAATAAAAGAAATAGGAAAAATAATTGATGATTATCGTCGTAAAAACGAGACACAGTTCCCATATTTTCATACTGATGCCTGCCAAGCAATCAACTATTTTGATATCAGCATGCGCAGTCTGCGTCTAGACATGTTAAGTTTTAACGCGAGCAAGATATACGGACCAAAAGGTGTGGGGGCATTGATAATACGAAAGGGTGTAGACGTGCAGCCGATAATATTTGGTGGAGGACAAGAGGGAGGCCTATGGAGCGGTACTGAGGATGTAGCAAAAATAGTTGGGCTAGATGTTTCGGTCACTGAGGCTCTCGAGAAAAAAGAAAGTGAAAGTAAAAGATTAAAAGAGTTGCAATCTTTTGCATTTGAGGAAATAAAAAATAATATACCGGATGCGATAGTAAATGGCGATCTGGAAAAGAGGTCTCCAAACAACATCAACATCTCACTTCCTGGTATGGATAGTGATGAGATGGTTGTCAGACTAGATAATGAGGGATTCGCAGTCAGTCACAAGTCCGCCTGCGCCAGCGCCGAGTCCACTCTCGGCTCACATGTACTGGTTGCAATGGGGCAATCTAAATACGCGAGCCAAAATATACGCGTCACCATGGGTCGAGAGACAAAAAAGGCAGACATTACAAGGCTCGTTTCCACTATACGAGAAATATATTATAAATATAAGGTCTAATCACTTGACGGGAATAAAAACATGGTGTAGATTGTGGGCTGACCTGAGGAAGTTTGTTCCAAGGGCAAAATCAGAAAACAGGAGACACACATGCCACGACGCATCCAAAAGCAACTGCGCAATCTTGTCAATGAGTCCGCTACTGCCGCCGGTACGATCGCCAAAACTGAACCGTCCGCCGCCCAGCTCGAAGCCGCGCGAATCGCCAAGATGAAGGACGAAACCGTCGTCGTTGCTGATCCGCCGGCCGAAGCAATCAAAAGCTAATCGGGCTTCGCCGGCGTGGGCCATTAAGATATGATCACAACTTAGCTTGATGGCGCAACCACGAAAACGGCGACCTAGGTCGCCGTTCACTTTTTCTAAGAAAGTTCTTCACGTATGTTACAACAAGTTACACCCACCGTCGCTGCGATAGTTGCTGCAAAGCAACACTTCGCTGAGAAAGAACGACAGAATCAACAAAGCGATCCGTTGGCTGATACGCGAATGCGACAGCAAATGGAACACAAAACACAGCAATGAGCGCAGTCGCACTCATCGCGAAAAGGCTACCTTCGGGCGGCCTTTTTTATTTGACATGAAAGTTAAAAGGTATTAGTATTTTAAGTGTTGGCGATGTCACTTTTTCCCTGTTTTCAAATCGACCAACATCACATCACCCCAGATGTGACACGGGACTTTCGAAGATCCTTGACTTCAACTCCCGGACCGGTAACGCTCGCGTTACCGGTTTTCTATTTTTAAATTTGTTATATGATATAATTTATCGCATGTATATTTTTCTCCGCAGCGTAAAAAGATTCGTATATCAGATCAAGTCTTATTTTCTTTTTATATTTGTAGCGGGGGACTATTTAAAATTTAAATCAAAAGATAAAAATCGCAGATTCAAAATACCATTCTTATCAGTATTGCCATGTTTGTTTGAGAATACTCCATACACACGTTTTGATACTCATTACATATATCATACAGCCTGGGCAGCGAGAAAGGTCCGCGAGATAGACCCAGTCGTGCACACAGACATATCTTCGAGTTTATACTTTTCTAGTATTGTGTCTGCTTTTAAAGACGTGAATTTTTATGACTTTAGACCAGCTAAACTCAATTTGTCTAATTTGAAATCAGAGGCTGGCAAT
Organism: uncultured Candidatus Saccharibacteria bacterium; assembly: GCA_964368915.1. Taxonomy (GTDB): domain Bacteria; phylum Patescibacteriota; class Minisyncoccia; order Phycocordibacterales; family UBA5272; genus JAUPVO01. The sequence continues at coordinate 15,630 of CAYJDH010000011.1, read as the reverse complement.
TTGCTTCACTTACCATTTGCTGATAACTCGATATCGTCTATATCATGTATGCATACTGTGGAGCATGTGGGCCTCGGTAGATATGGTGACAAGATTGATCCAGATGGAGACCTGGATGCAGCTCGAGAGCTAGCACGTGTTGTTTCTGTTGGAGGCAGTTTGTTATTTGTTGTACCGATAGGAAAATCGAGAATACAATGGAACGCTCATCGTATATATTCTCATGATATGGTCATGCAAATGTTTAGTGGTCTAAAATTAAAAGAGTTCTCGCTTATTCCTGATGATGCCTTACAAACAGGGATGATGTATAACGCTACTGCCGCTGATGCTGACAAGCAGGCCTACGGATGCGGATGTTTTTGGTTTGTAAAAGAGTAGAAATATTTTATTATTTTGCGTGGTATAATATCTACATGTATACAGCAAAAGATTTTACACATTTATTAGGCTTAACAGGTTTCTCGGATACTATGCTTAGCAATCATTTTACCCTATACCAAGGGTATGTTAAGAATAGTAATTTGATGTGGGAAAAACTTGATGGAGGATTAGAAAGTGGCAGTCCAGAGTATTACGAAGTAAAGAGGAGATTGGCATGGGAAATAGACGGCATGAGAATGCATGAGCTTTATTTTGAGAATATGACAAAAGAAAAATCTGAAATGAGTTCTGAGATGAAGGCTTTGCTAGAGAAGAATTTTGACAGTATTGAGAATTGGCAGAAAAGCTTTGTGACGAATTGTTCAACAAGAGGAATAGGGTGGGTGGCATTGTTACAAGATAATGTAACAAAAGAAGTTTTCCATGCTTGGATAGGTGAACATAATGTAGGCCATATATTAGACTGCAAGATATTGATGGTGATGGATATGTGGGAGCATGCATTTATAACAGATTATGGAATAAAGAAGCCGGACTATATCAATGCATTCATGGGAGTAATAGATTGGGCTGTGGTGGAGAGTAGATTGACAAAGTAGTCATTAATGTTTATAACATTATATATAAATGCAACCATTTAATAATTTTACAACAAAAGCAAAAGACGCAATACGTCGCGCACACGAGGTAGCTATTGAGCGTGGGCAAAATCAAGTCTCGCCGCTGCATATGATGGCAGGACTGCTGGCTGATGAGAACAGCTTTGTATACGCGATACTTGAGAGACTAGAAATCGACACTATACTTTTTAGTGATACCATACTCGACGCTATTGAGGTACCTGGCGGAGCTAGTACTATGGCGCCAAGCTATCAGATGTATATAGTGGGAGAGTTGGCACAAGCATTTGAAAGATGTGCAGGTCTCGCTCAGATGATGCATGATGAATTTGTAGGGCCAGAGCATATATTCCTGTCATTACTCGAGACACCTGGAACAATAAAAGAGGTCATAGCTCGTTTCCGTATTGATAGAGATCAAGTAATACAGATTATCAATGAAGCTCGCAGTTCAAATATAACCAATGGTAATGAGGTAAAGAAAAATAAAGGTCTGAACAAATACACGAGAAGCTTTACTGACCTTGCTCGTAAGGACAAGCTTGATCCTGTTATTGGTCGTGACGTTGAGATAATGCGTCTGATGCAAATCCTTTCTCGTAGAACAAAGAATAATCCGATACTTATAGGTGAGGCTGGTGTGGGTAAAACAGCAGTAGTAGAGGGCCTAGCACAACGTATTGCAAAAGGTGATGTGCCTGACTCATTAAAAGACAAAGAACTAGTAAGTCTCGATCTAGGAATGCTCATCGCTGGTACAAAATATCGTGGTGAATTTGAGGAGAGACTGAAAACTATAATGCGTGAGATAGAGCAAAGCCAAGGCAAGATATTTCTATTCATAGATGAGATACATACTATAGTAGGAGCCGGAGCATCAGAGGGTGCTTCAGACGCAGCAAATTTGCTAAAGCCAGCACTGTCTCGTGGTGAGATACGCGTTATCGGTGCGACAACTTTAAAAGAGTATCAAAAATATATTGAAAAAGACCCAGCATTAGCGAGACGTTTCCAGCCGATAATGGTGGAGGAGCCATCTGTAGATGATGCTGTAGCGATACTTCGTGGTCTCAAGGAGAAATATGAACTGTATCATGGTGTACGTATTACCGATGATGCTATAGTCTCTAGTGTTAACTTGTCGACCAGATATATCACATCACGTTATCTGCCTGACAAAGCTGTGGATCTTATCGATGAGGCAGCATCATCACTACGCATTTCTCTTGAGAACAAGCCAGAGGAGCTGGACGAGGCGCATAGAAAGATTCAGAGACTAGAAATAGAGCGTGAGGCCCTCGACAAGGAGATAGTGGCTCATGCTGACAGTATGTCTAGTGTTAAAAAGAGAATAGATGATATAGACAAAGAGATAGCCGACATCAGATACAAGGTGAAAGATTTAGAGGTGAGATACAACACAGAGAGAGAGCTGCTCAACAAAATAGGTGAGAACAAAAAGACATTAGAAGTGTTGCGCTCTGAGGCTGACAATGCCCAAATGCGTGGCGAGCTGTCTCGTGTTGCCGAGATCAGATATGGAGAGATGCCAAAATTAGAAAAAGAAATATCTGAATACAATGAAAAGCTAAAGAAAATACAAAAAGGCCGCAGAATCTTAAAAGAGGAGATAAATGAGGAGGATATAGCTGGTGTCGTATCACGCTGGACAGGTATACCACTAAATAGAATGTTAGAGGAGGAAGGAGAGAAGCTTTCAAAAATGGAAAGCTATTTGAAAGAGAGAGTTATCGGTCAAGATGACGCGATCAACAAAGTCTCTGATGCAGTACGCCGCAGCCGCACTGGAGTATCAGATCCGAACAGACCTATCGGGTCATTCTTATTCCTCGGCCCAACTGGAGTCGGAAAGACAGAGCTGACAAAAGCCTTGGCCGAGTTCATGTTCAACGATGAGAAGGCCCTCATCAAAATAGACATGAGTGAATACATGGAGAAACACAGTATCAGCAAAATGATAGGCTCACCTGCGGGATATGTCGGTTATGATGAGTCAGGACAACTGACTGAGGCTGTGAGACACAGACCATACAGTGTGATACTTTTTGATGAGGTTGAAAAAGCCCACCCAGAGGTGTTCAACATCTTGCTCCAAGTTTTAGATGAAGGTAAATTAACAGATAACAAGGGGCGTGTGGCAAATTTCAAAAACACTATCATTGTGATGACTAGTAATATCGGTTCGCAGCATATACAAAAAATGGAGTCTATCGGATTCACATCTCATGGTGTTGGCAGCGAGTATGAGCAAGTCAAAGAAAAAGTTAACGACACATTGAAAGAGTTCTTCAAACCAGAATTCCTCAATCGTCTGGACGATATATTAATATTTGATATTCTTTCAAAAGAAAATATTGAAAAGATTGTCAGACTACAAGTGAGTGATGTGGCGAACAGACTGTTAGAAAAAGACATTATACTAAATGTTGACGATGAGGCTGTGTCATATATTGCAGATAAAAGTTTTGATCCAAAGTTTGGAGCGAGACCAATCAGAAGATATATACAGACCAACATATTGAACAAAGTTGCCAGCATGATAATAGCCAGAGCCTTTGAAAAGGGGGGACGTGTAGAGGTAATGATTAAAAAAGGTGAGTTATCAGTAGAGTCAAAAAAGAAAGTAAAAGCGACAGCGAGCGTTGAATAATCCTCATATTTGTGGTACGATATTAACGTTCCACAATACGCGTTGGTGGTAGAGCGGTCTATTACAACAGACTGTAAATCTGTCGGCCTTTGGCCTCCGCTGGTTCGAATCCAGCCCAACGCACCAAAAGAAAAATGTAGCATACCAGATGCTGCATTTTTCGTGATTTTGTGATAGATTATTAATATAAATTATATTTGTATTATGCCAACAAAGGTTTTACTTTTTTATAAATACGTCGTAGTCGAGGATCCTGCTGCACTCATGGACCGTGAGAGGGCTGTGTGTGAGGTGCTCGGCATCAAGGGGCGCATTATTGTTGCTGCAGAAGGTGTGAATGCCAACATAGAGGGTACGCCAGAGAGTGTGGACAAATACGTCGAGCATTTGAAAAGAGACAAAAGATTTCGCGATGCCCATTTAAAATTCACCGAGGGCGATGGCAAAGCTTTCCCTAGATTGTCTGTAAAGGTTCGCGAGGGACTAGTTGGTCACAGATTCCCAGAGCGCGTGACACCACTGCGCCGCACTGGCAAATATGTACAGCCTCATGATCTAAAGAAAATGTACGAGGAGGGGCGTGATGACTTTATTATACTCGATATGCGCAATGACTATGAATACAATGTTGGTCATTTTGACAAGACTTTAAATCTAGATCTAAAAGCTTCTCGTGATCTCGCCAAAAAGGAGGTATTGGAAAAAATCAGAGTTCATCAAGCTGACAAGAAACTCATTACTATTTGTACTGGTGGGGTCAAGTGTGAAAAGATGAGTTCATATTTACTGGACCAAGGATTTGATAATGTCTATCAGCTGCATGGTGGCATACAGACATATATGAAGATGTATCCAGGCCAAGATGTGAAGGGTGCACTGTTCACATATGATGATCGCAAGGTTATACATTTTGGAGGCGATAGAGAAATAGTTGGTGAGTGTTACAAATGTCATGCCAGGACAGAGCAATACGAGAACTGTGCCAATGAGATATGTCACAAGCTATTTTTGGTATGTGATGAGTGTAAAAATGAATACGACGATCAGCAGTTCTATTGTGAAGAGTCTTGCAAGCCAGCACTGGTTGACATTGCCTAGCTTTCGGGTTATACTGTATTTCCTTTCAACCAACCAAAAAAGTTTTCTAAATGTTTTGGAAAAGAACCAAAAAGAAAAGTTCTCGAGTCTCAAAATGCTCGAGTTTACCTAACGGTCCGTTCGAGCTCGCATCAGAGCGCATCATTTTCCAAGCCGCTCGAAGAAATTCTGAGCAGCTGGTTCGAAATTTAGCCGAGAGGATCGGCCGATAGGCTAAGGAGGAACGAAAGGATGGCTGGGGTACGTATGCGCAAACACGCACTGTACCTCGGCCATTTTTTATTGTAGGATATAGGGGTTAAGTTTTTTTGGAAAGTTTATGAAACAAGGAGATCCTTGGTTCCCGTCGCACCTCACAGAGATGGCGATTGGCGCTGGTCTTTTTTTGGTTGCGGCGGTTGTTTTGCTGGTGTATATCGGCATACAGTGCAGGCGCAACAAAAAGTGAGAAAGTCGGACGACAAACCCCGGTATGCGTGATGCATGCCGGGATTTTTATATGTTATAATTTTCTCATGAGTTCAAAGTTTAAATTTTTAAATGAGACAAAAGACAGGGTGTATGTGGGAGTCATAGTGGTACTATTTTTATCTTCATCTTATTTACTTTACGCAAACTTTGAATATAAAAAACAAAATCAGCAATTTGTAGCCGACAGAGACACTTTAAAATTTAATCTCGATGAGCTGAATGCAAAGTATCTAGATATGGCAAAACAAGTCGAGATGAATGAGGCTGACAAGATGATGTTGATACAAAGTTTCAATCAAGTTGGTAGCCAATACAACAGCCTGATGCAGGACTATACAATTAAAACTAGTGAGGTGGATAAATTGTCAAAAACTGTATTAATAGATGACGAGCTCTTGAAGAAGTATTCTAAATATTATTTTCTAAATGAGAACTACGCACCAGCGTCTACTACACTCATAGATCTCAATCTGACTTTGAACAATAAAAACGTTCCCATTTTGACAGAGATAAAGCCAAAGCTTGAGAATATGATTAACACAGCAAAGCTTGAGAATGTTACTCTAGTCATTCACTCGGGCTACAGGTCATTCAAAGAGCAAATGGGACTCAAAAGTGCCTATACGCAAAAGTTTGGATTGTCAAAATCAAATCAATTTTCAGCAGATCAAGGGTATAGCGAACATCAACTCGGCACAACTGTAGATATCAGTGATGGCAAATCAGGTCTCTCTACAAATTTTGAAAAGACCCCTAGTTTTGTGTGGCTACAAAATAACGCCCACAAATATGGATTCATATTGTCATATCCGAAAAACAACTCATATTATATTTACGAGCCATGGCATTATCGTTATGTAGGTGTAGAGCTCGCGACATATTTGAAAACCAACAATCTAAACTTTTACGACCTGGACCAGAATGTGATAGACACTTATAAAATCAAAATTTTCGAGTAGTGTAAATATGTTATAATTGACCACTATGCACGCACTTGAAATAAAAAACGTAAAGAAAACATATGACACAGGTAAACACGCTCTGAAGGGTGTGGATCTTGTCGTGGAGGCTGGGGATGTGTTCGCATTGCTCGGACCAAATGGAGCCGGCAAGAGTACGCTCATTAATTGTACCGTAGGACTGGTAAAGAAAACATCCGGATCTATAGAGGTGTTTGGAACATCTGTTGACGAGGATCATGTAACAACAAAATCAAATATTGGAATAGTCCCCCAAGAGTTCAATGCGAATATATTTGAAAAAGTATTGGACATTGTTGTCACTCAGGCGGGGTATTATGGTGTCCCTCGCAAAGTAGCCATGGAGAGAGCTGAAGTGATACTCAAAAAGCTAGACCTCTGGGAAAAGAGAAATCAAAAATCCATGACTCTCTCGGGAGGAATGAAAAGACGTCTCCTCATTGCTCGCGCCCTAGTGCATCAGCCAAAGCTACTCATACTCGACGAGCCTACAGCTGGAGTGGACGTTGAGCTGCGTCACGGTATGTGGACATTCCTACGTGAGCTGAATGCCTCTGGGACGACTATCATCATGACAACGCATTATCTAAAAGAGGCGGAGGAGCTGTGTAACAAGGTAGCCATGATAAAGGATGGCGAGATAATACTAAATGGCGACATGCAGGAGATGTTGAAAAAGTACGGTACAGACCTGGAGGGTATCTATTTAAAAGAGATAGCTAACACTGATAACAAATAATATGAAAAGTAGAAACTTACAAATACAAATAGTAGCGATACAAACCATACTTACAAAAGAGATTATCAGAATGTTCCGTGTATGGTCTCAGACATTCTTGCCATCAGTTGTGACTACCGCGCTATATTTCTTGATATTTGGTAAATTCATCGGATCACAGATAGCGGGTGTGGGTGGAGTGAGTTATATGGAGTTCATCGTGCCAGGTCTCGTTATGATGGCAGTGATCACCAACTCATTTTCAAACGTAGTGTTCTCATTTTACGGAGCAAAGTTCCAAAAGACTCTCGAGGAGTTACTCGTGGCCCCTGTGTCATACACTGCCATGATATTTGGTTTCGTTTTCGGAGGGGTTATGAGAGGGTTCATAGTTGGTGTGATGACATTATTGACTGCGCTATTTTTCACACATCTTTCTATTGCGCATGTAGGATGGGTTATATTCTTTGCCATACTGTCTAGCGTTGTGTTCTCATTAGCGGGGCTAATCAATGGAGTATATGCGAAAAGTTTTGATCAGATGTCCATAGTGCCAACATTCGTCCTCACTCCGATGACATATTTGGGTGGTGTATTCTACAGTGTCAGTCTCTTGCCAGAGGTGTGGCAGAACATTTCATATTTCAATCCAGTACTGTACATAGTCAATGGATTTAGATATGGATTCCTAGGCACCTCAGACATCAATATTTGGTACTCTGCAGCCACTGTAACTGGCCTAGCTGTAGTTTTCTTTGTTTGGGCTATATATCTATTCATTTCAGGCAGAGCGATAAAGATGTAGCACACATTGACAATGTGTGTATAGTATTGTACACTAGGGGCTGATCTGTAACGAGGAAGTTAGAGATGGATTGGAAAGTCGTTGCATTGTTGGCCCTTGTGGCAGCATTTATTTGCTGCTACGTACGGCGTAAAAACCGTGAGACCAGTCGGTCTCATATCAAATAGAGGGGTAAACATGTCAATCAAAAGTGATTTGGCGAAGAAATTCGCCATACTCAAGTCTGTCCTCCGTGGACGTAAGGGTAGCAATTCCTCACAAGGAAAGGCTTTCTCGTAAGGAAGATCTTCAAAATAAAAGCCTGTGCGTCAGCAATGACGCCGGGCTTTTTCTTATTCTACTTTTATATATTTACATACCCATTTACTGTTAATTTGTTCCCATTTTGTATCAGCGCGGCGTGGTATAATTTACTGATAATGACATTGTCCTCGATTACAATATCTGGCTTTAAAAGCTTCGCAAAGAAAACGACAATAGACATCTCTCGCAATGTCACAGGTATAGTGGGGCCAAATGGTAGTGGTAAAAGTAATGTCGCCGAGGCTATAAGATTTGTACTTGGTGAGCAGTCGATGAAAAGCATCAGATCCAAATCAATGGGCGACCTGATATTCAAGGGGTCCTCAACTCTCGGGTCTCTGTCTCGTGCGTCAGTGTCTATTACCATTGATAACAAAAATAGAAATGCAGGTCGTGGTGTGTCCGAGGATCTCGCACCATTTTTAGCATATGATGAGATAGTGTTGTCCCGTGAGGTGTATATCGATGGAGGTAGTAGTTACAAGATCAACAACACAGATGTTAGGCTCAAGGATGTGCAGGCCATACTCGCTCTCGCTGGTATCGGCACTAGTGTGCATACCATCATCTCTCAAGGTGAGGCAGACAGGATATTGCTAGTGAGCGCAGAGGAGAGAAAAGAGATGATACAGGACGCCCTCGGACTGCGTGTGCATGAGATGAGGTTGAAAGAGAGCGAGCGCAAACTATTAAAAGTGGAGGAGCATATGAAGACTGTGTCACTGATGCGCCGAGAACTTGCTCCAGAGCTCAATCATCTTAAAATACAAATAGAAAAGATAGACAAAATAGAAGGGGAAAGAGAAAAGCTTTTTAATGCATATTTGCAATACTTTTTATATGAAAACAATATCATCAACAGTCTAAAAGAAAAGACTAGACAGTACACTGATAACAAAGAGAGACTGATACAAATAGAAAATGAAAAGCAACAGCTGGCAGCAGAGGAGAGCAAGATAGAGGATGACAGACTCAACTCTAAAATAGAAAAGTCTAAACAAGAGGAGGAGAGATACAGTCTCGAGAGGTCACTCGCTGAGGTGGTGTATCAGAAAAATCAGCTGAGGAATGAGCTGGAGAAAATACCGACTCATGCGTCTATTTCAAAGAGCGACTATCAGAAATTTAAAGACAGTGTACGCAGTCTAACTGACAAGCTCGAGTCTGCGATAACTACGAACAATACAAATGAGATCAAGAGTCTCATCAGTGAGATCAATGGTGTTATCGAGCATCAGTTCCCCGAGTTCTCTCAAGTGGGGCATACAGATGAGATCAATAAGAAAATAGCAGAGTGTGTTGGGAAAGAGAGAGATATACAGTCGAAAATCGAGAGTCTCAAGTCCGTCACAGTGTCTGACAACAATATCGAGGCCATAAAAGAAATATATAACAAGAGACAAACTCTAGAGCGTGAGATAGCAAGTATAGAAAAGGTGAGACAGGAGAATGAGTACATTGCTCGCGAGCTGGAGGAAAAGGATAGGATGTTCGCTGTGTCACTGCAGGAGGCGACTATATTTGTAGGTCAAAAGGTATTGATGTATAGAGACGGTACATTGCCATCTGATTATAATCACAACAACAACACAAAGGCTGTAGAGCGCAGCAAGATCAGAATAGAGGAGATGGGTGTGATAGATATTGCCGGTATCAAAATGCAATATGAGGAGATGAGTAGCCGCAACACATTCCTAGAGAATGAGATCAATGATTTGAATAATACAAAAGCCAGCCTCGACACATTGATCGCTGACCTGCGCGCAACTATCAAGACGGATTTTGAAAAAGGATTGGAAAAGATCAACTTTACCTTTGCCAATTTCTTTCACAATATTTTCCCAGGTGGAAAGGCAAAGTTGATATTAACCGAGACCAAGTTAGAAAAAGAAGAGGGGGACACTAGCGAGGACAAGGTGAAGGTAGGTGTGGACCTAGACATAAGTCTGCCAGAGAAAAAGGTAAAAGACATCAACATGCTCTCGGGAGGGGAGAAGACTTTGTCATCTATCGCTCTCCTATTTGCCCTCACTTCTATTGTGCCACCACCATTCATGGTGCTAGACGAGACTGACGCCGCACTCGACGAGTCCAATGCCAGGAAATATGGCAAGCTTTTGGGCAAGCTAGCTGAGAAGAGCCGCCTCCTCGTCATCACTCACAATAGGGAGACTATGAATCAGTGCGACATACTTTATGGCATCACTCTTGGCGGTGACGGCGGCTCCAGAATATTGTCTATAAAATTTGATAAATAAAAAATCCCCTCGAAGGGGGTATTTTTATTTTGAAGAAACTAGATGATAACTGATACTACTTTCTTTGTCTTGAATGTGTTGTCAAAGTTTGTGTGTCTCTTTGAAGTGTACTTTACTTTACCATCCTTTAGAGCGAAAACAGTGTGGTCCTTTCCGAGGCCTACATTCTTTCCTGGCATGATAACTGTACCACGTTGGCGAACAATGATGTTACCAGCTGATACTATCTCGCCGTCATGTTTCTTGACTCCAAGGTATTGAGCATTACTGTCTGTTAGGTTTTTAGCGGAACCTGCCGCTTTTCTGGTTGCCATGTTGTTGTTATACTTTTAGTTAAAGATGTTACACAGTATACAAGAAATCCTGAAAATAATCAATAACCGCCTGACCAGGGACATTTTATGGATATTTTGCTCGATTTGCCTTATGTTTATTGGGTATTTACTGGGCCTGTCTGAGAATTATTATAAAAACATCCCCGAGGTCAAACTGATAAAAACCGAGGAAAATCAAGTTGCCGAAAAGGAGCAAGAGGGTGTACGGGTTATATTTGGCAGTAGCAAGGGTAAATACTATTATTATAAGGGCTGTGGCGGGGATACTATTTCTGCTAAAAATCTGGTCTATTACAAGTCTGAGTCCGAGGCAGAAAAAATGGGGAAGAAGCTATACAAATCTTGCGAGTGATGCTGCTATACTGATACATATGGCTAAAGAAGAAAAATATCACAAAAAAGAGTTAAAGAAACCAAAAAAGGTAGTAGCAAAGAAGTAATATAAAAAGTCTCACAAATGTGAGACTTTTTATATTATATTTTCTTATCCTTTACGCGCGGCATCGATGGCTGCGACGTCTATTTTCTGCATAGTCATCATCGCGTCAAATGCACGCTTGCTCTCGTCGCCACCAGCCGTCAGCGCCTCACTGAGTGTGCGTGGGGTGATCTGCCATGACACTCCCCATTTATCCTTGCACCATCCGCAGTCACTTTCTTTTCCACCATTGCCAACTATCGCATTCCAATATTTATCCGTCTCCTCCTGATCCTCTGTCGCAATTTGGAATGAGAATGCCTCACTCTGAGCGAACATTGGACCACCATTTAGTCCCATGCAGGGGATACCGCACACTGTGAACTCCACAGTCAACGCGTCACCAGCCTTGCCAGATGGAAAGTCACTAGGCGCACGAAAGACATTGATAACCTGGCTATCTGGGAATGTAGCAGCATAAAATGTTGCCGCTGCCTCCGCGTCCTTTTCAAACCAAAGACAAATTGTATTTTTATGTATCATGAGAGAAGTATACTATAACCATTTACGGTTTTGTGTTAGTTCTGCAGAATGATAGACTTGAGCTATGAAAGACCTTATGGACTTGTCTGTAAAATTTAGAGATGAAAGAAATTGGAAACAATTTCATAATTTTAAAGATCTCGCTCTATCCTTATCCCTGGAGTCGTCAGAATTGCTAGAGCATGCCCAATGGAAAAATGGAAAAGAATTAGAAGATTATGTTAAGAATAATAAAGAGGCTCTGGGGGATGAGTTATCAGACGTTTTGCATTATTTGTTATTAATATCTCATGATCTGGATATAGATATTGAGAAAAGTTTTAAAAATAAGATGCTCAAAAATCAAGAAAAGTATCCGGTAGAAAAAGCTTTTGGTAACGCTACTAAATATACAGAATTATAATGATAGTTTATCAATCAACAAAACTAGGTTTCTGTTTAGATGTTGTAAACAATGTTATTGAAACAAGGATCGAAGAAGTTTTTCTAAGCAATTTAAAACGAAAGCCTATCGAAGCAGAAAAGAGGGCGTGGCAAAACTCGATGATGTACATGGAAAATGTTTTGAGCAATTCAACACTTCCAAATGATATCGGTGTCATGATCGAGTATCAGTTGCCGCAAATGATGAAGAGAATAGACTTTATGTTAACAGGCAGGAATTCTCAAGATCAGCCACACTTGGCAATTGTCGAGCTAAAGCAATGGTCAGAAGCGGAGGCAACAGAGATGGACGGCATTGTTTTGACTGCTATCAATGGAGGAATAAGAGAGACAGAGCATCCTTCCTATCAGGCGTATGTGTACGCACAGACATTAAAAAATTATAACTCAGCAGTAGAGGAAAAAGATATACAGTTTTCTCCGTGTGCATATTTGCACAACATGAAAAATGGTGACAGTTTGAAATCTAATTTTTATAAACAATATACAGATTTGGCTCCAATGTTTATTAGAAGTGAAGTAAATGATCTAAGAGACTTCCTTTCAAGTTTTATTGTTAAGGGTGACAAAGGCATGATAATGGGCGACGTAGAAAAGGGTGATATTAGACCAACAAAAAAGTTAGCAGAAAGTTTACAAAAAATGGTCTCTGGCTCAAATGAATTTTATTTGATGGACCAGCAAAAGGTGATATATGAAAAAGTTCTTCATTTTACAAAAAACAAAGAGAAGCAAAAGAAAGTTTTGATTGCAGAGGGTGGGCCGGGAACAGGTAAATCTGTTATTGCTATTAACTTGTTGTCTGCCCTCACAACAGCTGGTAAGCTGGTTAAATACGTTAGTAAAAACTCAGCCCCAAGAAGTGTATACAAACATTATTTAAAAGAAACAATAAAGTTATCAGATATAGATTTAATGTTCTCTGGATCCGGGTCATTTACCAATGCAGACAAAAATATTTTTGATGTATTACTTGTGGATGAGGCGCATAGACTCAACCAGAAAAGTGGAATGTTTAAAAACCTCGGTGAGAATCAAGTCAAGGAAATCATTAACTCATCAAAGGTATCAGTTTTCTTTTTAGACGAGGATCAAAAAGTTGCCATGGATGACATTGGTAGCAAAGAGGAGATACACAAATGGGCCAAGGAGCTGGGTGCAGATGTGTACGAATACAAACTCGAGTCACAATTCAGATGCAATGGATCAGATGGATACATATCGTGGTTAGACAACATGTTGCAAATAAGGGAGACAGCAAATATTGATTTTTCTCAGATCAATTATGAGTTTAAAGTTTTTGATGATCCAAATGAAATGAGGAATGCGATAGTTGAGAAAAATAAAATCAACAACAAGTCTAGGATCGTTGCTGGTTACTGTTGGGACTGGGTCAGTGCGACAGATAAAAACAAAGATGACATAGTCATCGGTGATTTTAAAATGAAATGGAATCTAAAAGATGACGGCATGCTCTGGATGGTTAAGCCTAACTCTGTTAATGAGGTAGGGTGTATACATACATGCCAAGGTCTCGAGCTGGACTATGTCGGTGTTATCATCGGTGATGATCTCATTTACAGAGATGGCGAAGTGCTTGTCGACCCGACAAAGCGCTCGTCTCGCGACAAGTCAGTTTTCGGCTGGAAGAAATTCATGAAAGAGGATCCGGAGAATGCTAAAAGAGAATTAAGAAATATTATCAAAAACACATATCGCACACTCATGACCCGCGGCCAAAAAGGTTGTTATGTTTATTGTACTGATGAGGAGCTGAGGAGATATATAAGAAGTTTAGTTTAAAAAAGAAAGGATTAAAGATTGACAGGGGAGAAAATAGGTTGCATTAAAAGTCCTTTTTTCTTGCTTAGTTAAGTAGTATAATATATTTCAATACTACATGAAACTTTTCTCAAAAAGAAATAAAAAAGAAGATATTCGTCTACCCTTAAGCGCTAGTCTTTCTGCTGCAAGAGAAAAGGATCATCCATTTCTTAGAGAAGTTAGACTTAATCAACTTATAAAAACTCAAGCCAGGGTAAGACTTGTTTCCCTGATTAAATTTTTAACAGCGTCGGATCTTTTTTTAGAAAAATACATATTGATTGATGATAAAAAAAGTAAGATACACTATTTTAATAAAAAACTTTTAGATGATTTTTCTGAGTCAGAATTAGGTTATAATTTTTCAAGCACATTTACGTACTCATCTTTTACTTTTAGTCCAAAAAATTTTCCTGAAAATGAAAAAGAGTATAAAATTTATGACGACTACATACTTTTTGATTTACTAGAAACAACAATACTTTTTTCCAAAGAAGAAAAAAGAGCTGAGGTGATTAATCGTATAGCTAATATTTTAAAAGAAGAAAATACTGGTTTTTTTATTAAAGAAAACCTAATAACTAGAGATGAAGGTGAGGATCTTAGAAGTATATCGTCACAGTTAAAAGATAGTTTTTTAACTAATAAAATTAAATCTTATTACACTTTCTTCAGTCAAAATGACTTTGTAAGTGCTTCTAAGGTTTCAGCTGATCTTGTAAACATAATTACAAGTGATGATAAAATTTCTAAGAAAAGTGTTATGGCTAGCACATGGCAAGATCTATCCGAATCACTTGTTTTGAATCTAAAAGAAAAAGATGCTCGAAGGAAAGAATTTATTGAAATAATGGAAGGTGTTGCAAAAGTTTGCCAAAAGCTTAATAACGAGATATCTGATGTTAGACATTCTGAAAAAGATAGAATTCAAATTTCTAATGAGTATTTTTATAAGTTGATTTGTTCCTACAATATATCACTGGTCGAAGTAGTTTTAACATCTTTAAAAGATAGATATATCTCTACTGAAAATTGGGAAGAAATAAAAAATAAATATTTAGAAAACTACAGGATAAACAAAGATACTATTTATTATATACCAGATGACAAAGAGACTTTAGATATAGATTTTTCCAATACTATAAATCCAGAAGATATACCTTTTTAAGCAGTGCTATACTTATCTTATGAACCACCTTATAGACCAGCAATTTGAGGATAGATACAAAAGTCTAAATGCAGAGCAGAGGAAAGCTGTGGATGCCATCGATGGGCCGCTGCTGGTCATAGCGGGACCGGGAAGTGGGAAAACCGAGCTGCTCAGCATTCGCACTGCAAAGATACTGAAAGAGGGGCATGTCTCGCCGTCATCCATCCTGCTGCTGACATTCACAGACTCGGGGGCGCGCAACATGAGGGAGAGACTGGTGAGCCTAATCGGTGAGGCGGGGTATAGGGTGGCGGTGTATACATTTCACTCATTCGCCTCGGACGTGATCTCGAGATATGGCGAGTATTTTTTCGACGGGGCGCAATACAAACCGGCAACAGATGTGGAGAGAATAGGAATAGTGGAAAAGGTGCTGGAGGAAATGCCAAAGGGGTCCGTCTTGGCCGGCAAGCAATTTGAAGCGGGGTACACATACACTGGTGACATCATGTCCAGCATCTCGGCTATCAAAAAGGGCAACTACACACCAGCCGAGTGGAGAGAGAAAATATTGGGGATGAAAAGTGAGTATGAGAATATCAATGCTG
>CAYJDH010000010.1:22046-24547 GCA_964368915.1 uncultured Candidatus Saccharibacteria bacterium | reverse complement strand
ACTGTTCTGTTGAAAGAAAAATTACCCACAGCTTCTGTTTTCAAAACAATTAGATATAAGCCGAGGCTCATCAATATAAAAACAGCGACTAGATATTTAAAGATGTGTGACTTTAGATGAAACATAAACTATAAAATTAGTATAGCAAAAGGCGCCCGCTTCGCGGGCGCCTTTTGCACAATTTAAATGGGAACTAGTTTCCGTTTTAATACTCCCTCATTGTGAGCTGAGCGTCGATTTTCTTCATCAAATCAATGATAACTGACACTGCGATGAGTAGTGATGTACCACCGATAGCAATAGCAGACACTCCTGTTAATCCTGAAAGAATAATTGGAAGTATCGCCACAGTACCGAGGAATATAGCTCCAACAGTAGTAACACGCATCAATGTATCAGAGATGTATTTGGTTGTTGCCTCGCCTGGTCTGTGACCTGGTATAAATGCACCAGATTTTTGTAAATTCTCAGAAGTTTTGATCGGATCAAAAGTAACGAGTGTGTAGAAAAATGTAAACACTACAACCAAGAAGAAATATATAGCTCCATATATCCATGTATTGCTGAGAGCTGAAGATATACCGCTAGCTATAGATTGAGCCAATGCTGAACCAGATGTCCCGAGCAGCTGAGCCGCAATTTGAGGGAACATTAGGAATGAAATAGCGAATATTATCGGCACTACTCCAGCCATAGTAAGGCGTAGTGGAAGATATGTAGTTGTCAGTCCTGTCGCCGCATATCCACGAGCCTGCTTTGCATATGTCACCTCGAGCGGTCTCTCGGCCTCAGTGATAGCAACGATACCAATCAGAACCAAAACGAATGTTATACAGAGCGCAATATATAGAGGTATCTGATCTGTCGGGATAGTAGTCACAACACCGAACAATGTCGCCGGCAAGTTCGCAACGATACCTGCAAATATTATCATTGATATACCGTTTCCAATACCTTTTTCATTTATCATCTCACCCAGCCACATCATGAGCATAGCTCCAGCTGTAATAATAGAGACATTGATAATCATGTCTGTCGCAGACATCGCAGGTATAACATTTTGTCTTGCAAACAATGTTAACAATCCAACACCTTGAAGTATCGCAAGCGGTGGCGTCATCCAGCGGGTGTATCTTGAGAATCTCTTTCTTCCCATATCCCCCTCCTCTTGATTCATTGTTTTCAATCTTGGAGAGAGCACTGTTCCGAGCTGCATGATAATGCTGGCAGTGATATACGGCTGAACACCGAGCATCACAATAGAGAGCGTAGACAGACCTCCTCCAGAGAGAACGTTTAGTAGTCCTAATATCTGATTACTGTTTACAAAGTTTGCAATGTCACTAGCTGACAATGAAGGTATAGGAATAATAGACAATATTCTAGTTATAATCAAAACTCCGATTACAAAGAATATACGTCTTCTAATAGAACTTTCGGTAAATACTGCACGCAAATATTTGAACATAATTGTTTAATTGTATCACAAAAGTGACACTATGATAATTACCAAGTAAAGTGAGCGAACGCCTTGTTAGCCTCGGCCATTTTGTGAGTATCCTCACGTTTCTTTACAGCTGAACCCTCATTGTTAGACGCTGAGATGAGCTCATCCCCAAGCTTTTTGAACATAGCTGCACCTTTTTTAGCACGAGCTGCTGCCAATATCCAACGCATTGATAATTGTAAACGTCTTTCAGGGCGAACTTCGCGAGGAACTTGATAATTAGCACCACCGATACGGCGTGAACGCACCTCAATAGCTGGACTAGTGTTTTTGATAGCTAGCTCAAAAATCTCCATACCATCTTTCTCAGTTTTCTCCTTGATGTATTTTAATGTGTCGTAAACGATGTCACGAGCAGTGTTTTTCTTTCCACTCTCCATAACATAGTTGATAAATTTACCTAGCTTGTCCGACTCGAACTCTAGATCTGGCTTTGCAATATTTCTATTTTTGACTGGTCTTCTCATGTTTTTGTTTTGGATTCTTTCCCCTTTTGGGTACTCCGATATTATTTATATAAACTTTTAATTAATTACTTCTTCGCTGGCGCACCTGCTTTAGGGCGTTTAGCTCCATAAAGTGAACGAGCTTGGCGGCGAGCATCAACACCTGTAGCGTCGAAACGTCCACGAACGATGTGATAACGTACACCGGCCAAGTCCTTTACACGTCCTCCACGTAGCATTACTACTGAGTGCTCCTGAAGTTTGTGTTTCTCTCCTGGGATATATGCTGTTACCTCTTGACCATTTGTTAGACGTACACGAGCGATTTTACGTAGCGCAGAGTTCGGCTTTTTAGGAGTTGTTGTTGTAACTTTTGTACAGACACCACGTTTGAAAGGTGAATTGTAGAAATTTGGGCGATTTAGAACGCTGTTAAAACCACGACCCATAGTTATAGATCTAGATTTTCTGACAACTTTCGTTCGTGATTTCTTTACGAGCTGATTAAGGGTTGGCATATTTTTTGTTTAGTACACGTGATTCTACTA
>CAYJDH010000010.1:0-21946 GCA_964368915.1 uncultured Candidatus Saccharibacteria bacterium | reverse complement strand
TTACGAGCTGATTAAGGGTTGGCATATTTTTTGTTTAGTACACGTGATTCTACTACAAATCTTTAAATTTTGCAAACTAAAACGCCTGCAGACCTAATGGCCGACAGGCGTTCTCTGGGTTGATTCGGCTTATGCCGAATGTGGGGTTAGGTACTCCTTTGGAACCGGAACACCGACACCGAAATATGGCCTGTGCGATCGGGAGCTGTGTACCGGCTCCGCAAAGACCAGAACACGATTCCGCCAACACAATTTACCCACACCCACACCGAGCCTTTTGGCTGCGCGTTTTTTGAGGCGCTTCTTTTTTGCCACCTCAGTTTTGTTTGCGTAACTACCACGCCTAGCACCCATAATCTCACCTCCTGGAAAATAGATCGTAAAACATGCCCGAAGGCATTCTATTCTTATAAACTATAACAGTCAAGCAAACCTACCTACCCTCTTGGGCTAGTAATGTGCGGGCGGTACGCAGAGCAATAACCAAATCAAACAGTACCCCTCTATTTTTTATATAATAAAGGTCATAACGCAGACGCTCGATAGTGTCCTCGATGCCTTGGGGTTGCTCATGCATCATGATTTGTGCCCAGCCTGACAATCCCGGCGTAACAGCATAACGTATCATATAATACGGCACCTCAGCCTCTAGTCTTTTAGCCAGATTAACCAGATCAGTGCGTGGACCGACCAGAGACAGTTCACCCTTTAACACATTCATAATCTGAGGCAGCTCATCTATGCGAGTTTTGCGGAGGAATGCGCCAACAGGGGTCACAAAATTCTTTGTCTCCTCGCCAGGCCAAACACCACCATCTGTATAGGCCATCGTTCTGTATTTTTTTACTATTATCTCTTTTCCGTATCTACCAACTCTCTTTTGCTCTGAGTATATAGTCGGGTTACCGTCTTTTACTATTTGGCGCCTAACCCAAGGGTGTAGCAACACCCAAACTATAACAACTGGCAAACTAACAAGTGTGTCGAGCACTCTCTTTACCACCTCATACACCCTGGTGTTAATTGGAACGTTTTCAAAGAACCAAAAATATCCCGCACCAGATAGTGATGTTTTTCTAAAGATATACTCGTACAGATATCTCATGTCTATCAACTTAACATCGTGCTTTGTCATGTTGTACAAGCTCGGCAGTAAACCTTTTAGCTCGGGGTTATTTAGATTAACAATAACCACATCTATGTTTTCATCTTTTAGACAACTCTCAACATATGCCTGGAAAGACTCTCTGGCCTCACTATTAATATGTAGCTGCTTTATAACTTGTATCGGATAGACTCCTGTGTCTAGTTGATTTTTAATAGCGCACATATCATCCTCAACTCCGAGCATAATGGCGCGAGATCTCGTGTCAAAACGTTGTAGCTTGTTAGTCCCAAGTCTCCAAGCAGATATCAAAACCAGAATCAGCACCGCCTGTATAATGAGCACTGTCTTTGGTGTATAGTCACTTGGGAAAAGGTAAAATAAAGTATTGCCGAGAAGAACGTACACGAAACTGATGACGCCAATATATTTTATCTTTTGTACCTTTTGGCTAAAATCAGGTATGTCATAAAAACCTACAGCGAACATGGCTATCAAATAAAATGCAAAAAGTGGTACAAAACTGTAAATATGGGCAATAAAATAAGGGAGATCGGTAATGTCCGGTCTACGCAAAAGTAGCGCCAAATAAAGAGAGAACCAGAAAACCATACTGTCTCCAGATATCAGCAATACTCTCTTGATAAGGCCCTTACTTAACATATGGGCCCATACTACTTTTTTTTGACTTTTTACGCAAGTTCTGGTCTTTTCTATTCCAATCCTAAAAATTCATTCTTGCTAGTGCGGCGCAAATCCGTATGACTCTTTGCAAATGACGCCACGAGACCAATAGAAATAAAATCCACCAATATATGAGATCCACCATATGACATAAACGGTAAAGGTATACCTGTGACCGGTAACAAGGCCAGGTTCATACCTATATTAATAGTTATATGTATGAACATAAATCCGAGCACTCCCATGGCTATCAACGCTTCAAAATTATTCCTAGCTCTATAGGCTGACAAAAGTAGTCTGTATGACAAAGTGGCAAACAAAATGAGAACGAGCGAAACCCCGACAAATCCCCACTCCTCAGCAAATGCTGCAAATATAAAGTCAGTCTCATGCTCTGGTAAAAACGACAACCTAGACTGTGTCCCGTATCCAACACCCTTACCAAACAGTTGCCCGCTACCTATGGCTATCTCCGACTGATATACATTGTACCCACTTCCACGTATATCTCTCGTAGGATCAACAAAGTTTAATATCCTGGCCTTTTGATAGTCCTTGAAAACAAAAACCCACATGATTGATACTGCGGCGAGCCCGAGTCCCATCATTATGAATAGATGCTTTTTAGAAAGTCCCGATGCCAGCACCATCACAAACCAAATTCCGAGCAGCACCATAGCCGATCCAAAGTCAGGCTGTAGCATAACCAAGGCAACCGGTATCAATGTGTAAATCAAGCTCACAAAAAGATGACGCAAATGCCTGATCTCAGCATGGCGTTTTGAAAAATATTTAGCCAGCAATATTATGAGGGCGAGCTTTGCAAAGTCAGCAGGTTGCAAAGATACTCCACCAAATGAAAACCAAGCCTTTGACCCCTTTACTGTATTACCTATGAGCAATGTTGCCACCAACATCAAATTTGTAACACTATACAAAAACAATACAGCGTTTGTATTTTTGATAAAACTAATATCAAAACGTGATAATGCAATATATACCAATGTGCCTAGGGCTATCCATATGGACTGCTTTATAAAATAGCTATCTCCAGAAATAAAAGAGGACATTGTGAGTAGCCCAAATATAGAAATAGGCAACACCGCGAGTAACAATATCCACTCTCTTTTACTCCTTTGCATAGAACATATTGAGCGGGACGAACTCTATTTTTGCTATATCTCCCTCTGTTCTGTATGGCAAAGACACAAATACTTCTCCGGCCTTGTCGGCAGACAACCCCTTAATCTCAGACTGAGTAAATCCCACAACGTTACCGAGTGAGTTATAAGCCACTATCATTGATATAAATGTGTCTGTGATGTTGTCTCTGTATGGTGACGTGTAAAATATATCCAAATCTGTGGAGTTAGACTTTTTTTCGTATGTAAAGCTTTTTAGTTTTACTGTATACCCTCCATTCGAACGATACATCTCATATGGCTCGATACGAGCTATTACATTTGATATATTTTCTGCCTCGAGATTTTGATTAAACACAGGTATCTCGGATCCAGAGAATGCCGGTGACACAGATCGGAGTGTTTTAAAATTCTTGCCATTATTATCATACAGGTCAACAACAACAGACAACATCTTTGGAGACATATTTAAATTTGGATTATCTATTAGTATCAAAATATCATAGACGCCTGGTGCTGTCTTTATAGCTCTTGCTAATGACACTGTTAGTGGTTTGTATTCTGAGGCGCACACCAGCAGACATGACCCGCCACAATCAATCCCCAGCTCTATACCATTTTTCTTGCCATCATTACAGGTTGGAGCTGGAAATATTACACCCCTAAACAAATAAACAATCGAGCTGAGTAATATCAAAATAAAAACACTTAGCAGCAACACCTTTCTCTTTGTATACCAATCCATTTGCATGGATAAATTATATCACAATCACCACAAACTCGCCGCGCACCTTGTCTTGATTATTCTTAAAATAATCCCTTACCACTTCAGCTTTTCCACGGACCACCTCTTCATATATCTTTGTCAGCTCGCGACATACTACTATCTCTCTTTCTGGTAAGTGCTCCACAAAACTCTCCAGTAACTTTTCTATTCTGTGCACACTCTCATACATAACGCTCGCATTCTCATCTTCTGCTACAGATTTTACCAATGTCTCACGCCCTTTTTTATTTGGTACAAATCCTAAAAAGTTAAATCTATTTCCGACTATGCCTGCGAGCGACACGGCAACAGTGAGTGCCGAGGCTCCAGGTATGGACTCGACCACACAGTCTGGTAACTCGGTGCGGACTTTGTTCAAAATCAAAACTCCAGGATCAGAGATGCACGGTGTGCCGGCATCTGAGATGAGTGACACATGACCTCCCTCTTCTAATGTTTTCATTATCCTATCAATGTGTGAAAGTTTTGAGTTGGAGAAAAATACTGTCGTGGGTGTAGCAATCTCATATTGCTTTAGCAGTCTCTGCGCATCACTAGTGTTCTCACAAGCGATCAAGTCACACTCCTTGAGAGTGCGTATCGCGCGCAATGTGATGTCCTCCAAATTCCCAATCGGTGTAGCGACTAGTGACAACTTTCCATTTTTCTTTTCGTTTTTTGTTTCCATAATTAGACCGTCTGACTTGGTATCTCTATCTGATTAGCTCTATTTATAGCATGAGCAAATACCACCATCACCGCCGCCTGCCAAGGGAAGAATGTAAAAACAGCAAAAAAACTATCTTTACTTAAATACTCAGCGCCGAGAAACATTGGTATTAATGTTGTAAGCATTACTAAAACTAAACTCTCCGCAATAGTTAATTTAGAAATAAATAAATTAAAAGCCAGTAGAATTATTAACCCACCGATAAACCCCATACCTGCTAGTTTCATGTCAGCGTAACCGTCTGGGAATACTTCTGAGGACATGAAAATGTAATAGCTAAATAAAAAACTCAATGTAGAAAAAAATACCCAACCAAAACTTTTCAAAAGTGATAACTTCGATTTTAAAAAAGGTAGAAAATAGAACAAAGAAATTAAACCAAATAGTAACCCCGGAAGACATGAAATTATGGTGTGGTAAAAAGAATAATTTATTTCCGTCCCAAGAACAATAGCCCCATAAGACGCTCCTCCAGACAGCAGACCGACCACAAAACTTGTTACATGCCAGTATTTTCTTAAAAATTCCATATGGGTTAATTATATAACTTTAAATGATATAAACCAAAGCTAGGCGATACGCTGGATGTTGGCGCCGAGCGCAGCGAGGCGCGTTTCGATGTTCTCATATCCGCGGTCTATCTGCTCTATGTTGTCTATCACACTCTCACCTTCTGCTCCCAGGGCGGCAATGAGTAGGGCTATACCTGCACGTATATCAGGACTAGTCATATGTCTCGCTCGCAATTTGCTCTTCCAATTATTCCCAGTCACCACGACACGATGCGGGTCACACAGTACAATCTGCGCCCCCATGGCTATTAACTTATCGACAAAAAACATTCTCGCCTCATACATCTTCTCGTGGAACAGCACAACACCATCGCCCTGCATGGCCGCTACGATACCTACACTCAGTATATCTGGAGACACCTTTGGCCATGGCTCGCAAGCGATTTTCATCATACTGCCGTCGTACATTTTTTGTATTTCGTATTTGTCTTGCTTTAGAACTTTTATATCATCACCCACTATTTCAAATTTACACCCCAGCTTGCTAAACATTTGTAATGTCATCCCGAGATTATTGACCCCAGCATTTTTGATTGTTATCTTACTGCGTGTAGACATAGCGAGGGCTACGAAGCTGGCCACCTCGATAAAGTCCGGCAATATAGTATGAGTTACAACCTCATCAAAATTATTTTGATTTTTAGTATTGTTTAAAGTTATCCTGTTAGACTTTTCGCCCAGAACATTTAGCCCAACACTCTTTAGTGCGCCGCATAGCTGAGTGATATATGTCTCGCAGGCCGCATTATATATTGTTAGTCCATTCGCTAATAACGCTGCGCACATTATAATGTTCGCTGTCCCTGTAACACTGGCATCGTCGAGCAATATCTCGCCAGAGATACTTTTGTTTTGGTCTATTGTTAATTTGTTACCGTCCAATACTGCCCCAAGCTTTATGAATCCTTGTATATGGGTGTCTACTGGGCGCAGCCCTATTTTGTCGCCTCCCACCGGCGGCACATATGCTACTCCATATCTAGCGAGGAGTGGTCCCATTAGCATCAGTGACCCTCGCAGCTTTTCCGATAACGCAAAATACTCTTCACTTTCAAAATATTCTTTTTTAATATCTCTCGTATCAATATGCAATACATTTTTTTGACTCTCTAAAATGGGAACTAGTTCCCATTTTATTTTCGCTCCAGCATTCTCAAGTATCAGTAGCAGATTGCGTATGTCTGCAATGTTTGGACAATTTACTATCTTGATATTTTGCACCAACACACTACTCGCCACTATTTGTAACGCCTCATTCTTCGCCCCCTGTGGCTCTATTGTTCCCGACAACTCCTTTCCTCCCAAAACTTTAAATGCCGCCATAATTCCTCAATACTAACATAAAAAAAGCCCCTGGAATAAACCAGGGACTTAACCAGGAACACTGATCAGGCTGTTTTTTGGACTTGATCATTAATCCACTGATAGGTCTTTGAGAGACCTTCGCGCAGTGGCATGGATACAGCCCAACCCATCTTTTCACGATAGAGAGAGTTGTCAGAGCGACGACCGCGCACACCGAGTGCTTTTTGATTAAGGTCGTGCACAATTACGATCTCTTTGCCAGCGATATCAGCGGCCATCTCAGCCAACTGATTGATGGTTACCATTTCTTCAGACCCGATGTTTACAGGACCAATGAAGTCTGATTCCACCAGACGACGCGTTGCTTCGATGCAGTCATCAATGTAGAGGAATGAGCGAGTCTGCTCTCCGTCACCCCACACCTCAACAATGCCGCCGTTGTTTGCTTTTGCCACTTTTCGACACATTGCGGCTGGCGACTTTTCACGGCCACCATCCCATGTACCGAGAGGGCCGAAGATGTTGTGATAGCGTGCAATGCGAACAGGTAACCCACAATTGCGATTTGCCGCCAGGTACATACGTTCACTGTACAACTTTTCCCAGCCGTATTCGCTATCTGGATCTGCCGGATATGCCGAGTCTTCGCGACAATTCGGATTATCCGGATCAATCTGATTGCGCTCGGGGTACATACATGCACTGCTACTGTAAAAGATGACGGTGCTGTTTGTACCGTTGGCTTTGTTCAGTTTTACCTGCACGTCAAGCACATTCAAGGTAATCTGACTGGAGTTGTGCATGATTTCAAAGTCATGATCACCGGTAAATACATATCCGGCACCACCCATGTCTGCCGCGAACTGGTAAACCTGATCAAACGTCCCGCGATCACGCGTTGTCATGATTTGATTCAGCCCGACATACAGACGAAGATCAAAAAGCTGAAAATCGTCTGCCCGAGTACCTTCATACTCAGGCATTTTGATGTCAACACCACGAACCCAGAAGCCTTCTGCCTTGAGACGATTGACCATGTGGTGACCGATAAAACCACCGGCACCCAAAACTAATGCTGTTTTCATAAAACCTCCAAAAATGGATAACAATGTCAAAGTATTAAGATACTTGACCCTGATTAAAACACTATCATGTTTTAATAAATTTACAAAGACTAAAAAGTAATGTAAATTTAATGTATAATTAAGACATGAAATACCTTATTCTTGGTTCAAAAGGTCAAATAGGTTCAGCCTTAGTAGACTATTTAAAGACACAAAACAAAGAGGTATTAGAATTTGATATTGTTAACTCAGAAAAAGAAGACTTGAGACTTTATAATAACCCTTTATTAGAAAGCATGATACAGGAATGTAATTTTGTTTTCTTTCTAGCTTTTGATGTTGGAGGATCGAGATACCTGCAAACATATCAGCAAACTTTTGATTTTATTTCTAATAATACAAAAATTATCAATAACACATTTGATCTTATACACAAATACAACAAGCCTTTTATTTTTGCATCTAGCCAGATGGCTAATATGTCCTATTCAAGCTATGGCAGAATGAAGTCTGTAGGAGAATCATACACAGAGATACTTGGGGGCCTAGTGGTTAAGTTTTGGAACGTTTACGGAGTAGAACATGACATGGAAAAGTCTCACGTTATAACAGACCTTATAATCAAAGCCAGCAACACTGGCACCATAGACCTCTTAACAGACGGCACAGAGGACAGACAATTCTTATACGCTGATGACTGTTGTGAGGCGCTGTTAAAGTTGTCAGAAAATTATACAGATATACCGAGAGATATGGATCTGCATGTTACAAACTTTGAGTGGAACACCGTACTAGAAGTAGCAGACATAATATCTTCTCACTTTCCTGGGTCAAAAGTTATACCGAAAGAAAACAAGAAAGATGAGGTTCAGAAAAATAAAAGAAATGAACCGAATGACTTTATTTTTAAATACTGGAAACCTAAAACAAAAATAGATGAAGGTATTAAACACATAGTAGACAAAATGCGAGAGGAGAAAATAATATAAAATGAAACCGATAATTGTAAGCACCATAACACCATGTTTCAAGATGAAGCCGTATTTGAGCAGGTTTCTTGAGGAGCTACCAAATCAAACAATGTTTGATCAAATAGAGGTTATATTGGACCATAATGAGCCAGATGAAGAGGAAGTTGCCTGGGTGAAAGAGTTTCAACAGAAATACCCAAACAGAATAAAACATATAATAGTTAACCCTGTAGAAGTCATAGGTGCATCAATGAATAGATGTATAGCAGAGGCTGCGGGTAAATACGTCACCATCTGGAATGTGGATGACCTGCGCACCCCAAACTCAATAGAGTCTCAAGTAAAAGCCATAGAGGAAAAACATGCAGACATAGCAATAGGAAACTATAAAATAGTTAGAAGATTTGGTGAAAAAGAAATTGGAGACACGGTAGAGCACAAAGACGTACCAGAATCAGAATTTAAAAGATCTATGTATTTTGGTCCATTTGTAATGTTCAAAAAGTCCCTGTGTGAAAAGGCTGGATATTTTGATGAGCAGTTAACATCTGGCGCTGACTTTGACCTGTCTATACGTCTCGCATACAATGGTAAGGTCGCCATTGCTGACGACTTGCTCGGATATTATTTAAATGAGGGCAAGGGGGCGAGTACTAGGCCAGACTCTAAACAGGCACTGGACAAGGCCATCATATTACTTCGCTATGGGATATTTGATAAAGTCGACCTATCATTTATACCGAAATTAGTGGCCTACTCAATACCAGACATTATTAGTTTTAAAGGCAGAGATAACGTTAGTAAATTTGTCCCAGACTATAAAAACATTATCTTAAACAATACACCTCACTTTAAAAAGTCTCTGTATACATCAGCGGCGTCAGTGTTGTTTAAATACAAAGAAGCAAAACTTTATTTAAAAAGTAAAGTTAAAAAATCATACTTCAAATATAAAAATGTTAACAAAGATCTCTAATATCATACATACTATATTTAAGAGATTTTTTGGTAACCAATTTGAGAAATCTGGATTCTTAGCATACGCAAACAATGTGCAGTGGTTTACACTAGCAAAAATAGCGAGCCTGTCTCTTTCTCTGTTTACAACAATAATAGTAGCGAGGCTTTTTGGGCCAGAACAATTTGGAATACTGAGTTATGTTATTAGTATTGTTGGACTTTTTTCTATCTTTGCTACTTTTGGTATAGGAAATATTGTTTACAAGGAGCTAATACTTCAAAAAGAAAATAGAAATGAAATATTTGGAAGTGCTTTTTTTCTAAACAGTATTACTGCTCTTACAACTCTAGTTATAGTGGCCTTGAGTGCCTATTTCATAAAAGAGTCGCTGTATGTGAAAACATTAATAATGCTTCTGTCTTTAACGTTCATAACACAACCTCTAACTCTTTTATCTTATGATTTTTTAAAAGATAAAGAGGGTAAATATGTGGCGATAGCTCAAACAGTATCACTTTTCATAACCAGTATACTAAAGATACTTACAGTATACCTTTACAGCTCTGTAACTTTATTTATATGTATCCTAATACTGGAAAATATTATAACTGGTTTAATCTATATATATCAAATTAAAAAAATAAAAGCTCGAAATCTATCTTTTAAAATAAAAAAGTCTCACGTGTATTTTATGTTTTATAGCTCCCTGCCCCTAATACTATACGGAACATTCTCAGAAATATACGCAAGGATAGATCAAGTAATGCTAAGGAGCTACACAGACATGCAAGCTGTAGGTCTCTACGCTGCCAGTGTTCGAATAACAGAAATGTGGTATCTCATCCCAAACATACTACTAGGCGCCCTATTCCCCGCCCTAGCAAACGTTAAGGATGATAAAATAGAATATAACAAAAGATACAACATTTTACTTGTGACACTGGTTACTTCTGCTTTTGCTTTATGTTTTACAGTTTTCTTCTTAAAAGACTTTATTATAAAAATAATATACGGTGCTGACTTTACAGCGGCCTCTCCAGTACTTGGTATATACATATTTTCAATCGTAGGATTTTTCATATCTTCTCTCTTGTATCAGGATCTATTTCTTAAAAGTAACAAGTGGGCAATAACATTAATACCTTTTTTAACAGCTTTACTAAATATTGGTTTGAATTTATTCCTGATACCCAAATATGGAGCGATAGGTGCCGCGATAGCAACCGTTATAAGTTACAACGTTGTACCGATTTGTTTTTATATTTATAAGAAAATAAAATGAAAATAATAACACTTGTTCCAGTAAAAAACGAAGCCTGGATACTAAAATTTTCATTAAAAAACTTCTCTCTATTTTCAGATGAGATCATTATACTTAATGACAATTCTGTGGATAAGTCTAAGGATATTATAAAAACATTTCCAAAAGCCAGAATAATAGACTTTACAGAAAGCGAAGACGTTGTAGACATGTCGAAGAGGAGGAACATCTTACTGAATGCTGGCAGAGAGTCTGGAGGAACTCACTTTGTTTTTCTTGATGCAGACGAAATATTTTCAGAAAACTTTATAGAAAATATAAAGCAAATAATGACAAGCCTGAAAAGTGGTCAAACAGTTAAGTTGCCTTGGATAACGATTATAGAAAATAAAACTGAACTATATTTCAATAGAAAAGAGGAGACTGTATACAAAGATTTTATTTTCTGTGATGACAAAGTTAGTATATATAGAAAACAAAACTTATCGGAAGCAAGGACGCCTGGAATGCAGCAGAATATTATTACAATACCATTTAAAAGCGGATATGTTATACACCTTCAATACCTGGCTTCTGCGAGAAATAAAATGAAGCAAGCTTGGTACCGTATGAACGAACTCCTTCAAAATCAAAGATCTGCCGCCAGAATCAATGCTACTTACGAACACACAAAAAGAAAGTCTTTAAAAAAAGGATTCATGCTCAGAGACTCTTTTGTGGAAAAAAATAAATCTCTAATTGAAGCAAATGTTTCTGCTGAACATCACCTAGATCAAATTACGGGTCTTTTTAAAAAACATGGGGTTAAAAGGTTTGAACACTTAGATATTTGGGACATAGCAGATATCAAAGATATTTTTAAAAAGGATCTGGGAAGAGATCCAAAACCAAAAACTTTTCCAAGCTGGATACTATTTTTAAATGACATAAAAAATAAAATTAAAAATGAGATCTTTTAGTTTATGAGTTTCTTAATTAACCTAAATGGAAACAGTAACACAAAGAAAATATTGTTAATAATAATATAATGAACTTTTTCTTGAGATTTTGTTATATAGAGCTGAGCTAGGTATCTATCTCTGTCGCTAAGGTCAGCATATTTTTCCAGAATCTGACACCATTTGAAATTATTAATCTTTTTTAATTTTAAATATTTATTAAGTTGGCTATCAAATACAGTCTTATGCATACCCCCTACTAAATAATCATAATATTCAACATGTTCTACATCCTCTGCAGCCTTTAAATAAAACTTATTATATGCAACAGTCAGATGAGGCAGTGGTACAGATATTATTAACTTAGCACCATTTAACCTGTCTAACAAATTAATAATTTGATCAATATAGAGATGTTCAAAAAAATGATTTGCTATAACATATTCATACCCAGAGAAGTCGAAATCAAACATATTACACTCAAAAATATTCTCATAGCAAATATAATTCTTATTATTTTTAACTTTTTCGGGTATATATAGATCAATCCCGTCAACCTTCCAACCAGTTTTCATATCATTAGCAAGTCTACCAAAAGTACCATCACCGCTAGCCAAATCTAAAACTTTTTTATCTCCAGGACCTATATGATTAATTATGGTTGTAAAAACATCTAAATTACCCGAAAATGCACCAGAATCACTTAGGCTACTTTCATACTCTCTTTGATTTATATTCGGCCTAACAAAGCTGTAAAAATTTTTATTTAACATTTTATTAAGTACATAATAACATAAAATAAAATACTGATATTAAAAAATATAATGAAATGTTATAATTACAAGATAAATCTATATGAATAAAGACCTTAAGAGTTACGAAAAGCACAACTCACAGTATTTAGAAGAGATTAACAGTTACGAAAGTACTCTGAAAATTATCGAAAGGTACCAAAAAATAGACCAATTTAAAATTCTAGGTTTTGAACTAGCTATAAAACTAACCAAGCAGCTACCCACTACAGCTATTGATATCGGGTCTGGTACCGGTTGGTTACTTCGAAAATTGTCGCCGATTTTTAAAAACGTTATAGCAGTAGAACCGTCCAGTGCAGCACTTGATGTTTCAAAAAAAATAAACAAATCGAGTAATAATGTTTTATATGTAAATAAAGACATGATAGATGCTGTGAATGATCTGAATATTAAAGAGCCAGTTTTCATAACCACATCAACGGTACTAAACCATATTGAGAGTAATTACGTTGGAGAATTTTTAAGAATTATTAATAATCTACCAGGCGCATCTGTTTTATTCTTCGATGAGCGTTATGACAAAAACACTAATTGGAATATGTGGCACGTTAGATCTAAAGACTGGTGGAGAGAGAATCTCCCTAGTTGGCAATTAATATTCTTAGATATCGAGAACTCGGGATACGCAAGTGGTATATACGGTATAAAAGTCACAGATGACAAAATCCTGAAAACATACAAGAGAAACCCAATACAAAAAATGACTTGGGGTGTAGACTATTTTTATAATATCTTTAAAAGGATTATACAAAAACTATGGAGAATACTAAAAAAATAAAGATAGCTTTTATAAAATATGGAGGCCTAGCTTCTGGCGGGACAGAAAAGTTCTTGCAAAATATCGCAATCAAACTTCCAAAAGACCAATTTGAGGTTGACTATTATTACTGTGATGCATCCCCTTATGTTGGGTCTGATTATAAACACTCTGATACAGATGAAAGA
This sequence comes from uncultured Candidatus Saccharibacteria bacterium, assembly GCA_964368915.1. Lineage (GTDB taxonomy): Bacteria > Patescibacteriota > Minisyncoccia > Phycocordibacterales > UBA5272 > JAUPVO01. Next base: position 8,687 of record CAYJDH010000010.1, on the reverse strand, counting down.
AATATAGGTCCTATGTTAGCAGCTGGGGTCAATTTGGTGAGATTTGAAACTGAACACAAAGACATAACAAAAAGGAATCACCCTTGGGGTAAAACAAACTTTTGGGACCTGTTTGAAAATAAAAAGTATGACATCATACAGACTGGTCGTGCCGGGCACCCTGAGTACCCATTCACAGAAATAAAAGATACCCCCATAGTGGACTCGATACATTTTTTAGGCGGAATAGATAACCAGTACAACATTTCCAGAGTAATGCATATCACAAAGTGGAGCGCTGAAAGGTGGATAAAATTTGGCGGCGACAAAAATAGAGTCGTATTGGTCTCTCATCCAATGCTCGTTGATGGGTCAGTCGGGACAAGTTTTAGAGAGGATCTGGGTCTACAAAATAAAACAATATTTGGACTGCATCAAAGAAATAGTGACCAGATATTTTCTGATATACCTCTACGAGCTTTTTCTAAAATTGAAAATGAGACTAATCATTTTATTTTAATGGGTGGCGGAGAGAAATATAGAGCACAAGCTGAGGAGTTGGGTATAAAAAATATAACTTTTTTAGACTTTTCTGGCGACAGAGAGAAAATATACTCTTTCTTAAAAACTTTAGATATATACGCCCATGGCAGAAAAGATGGCGAGGTAAACTCAACTGCAATGGCTGAGGCTATGTATTTTGGACTACCTATAATAAGTCACACGTCCGACACACACAACGGACACATCGAATGCATAGGTAACGCTGGGAAAGTTGTCTCTACGGTAAATGATTACATTACTGAGATGAATAAATACAAGAATAAAGACTACAAGGCTGAGATGTCACAAAATGCCAAGAAAAGATATGCTGATATGTACGAAGAAAGCGAACAAATGGAGAATATCGTTAACATATATAAAGACGTGATTAGAAACCCCTACCCGAACAAAATAAAAAGGACCATCTCATCTTTTAGAATTAAATTCCTGTATAAAAAGTTTCTACAGAGAACTTTTAACGTAAAAGTTTAATTAAAAGCACTCTAACGTTTGGCTCCAGGAACTTAGAGACAATATAAGAAAGAGAAACGGAAATAAACAGAGGTAAGATCGGAACCATAACCATAAAAACTGACGGTATCGAATAAGATATTTTAGATATTAAAAATATACCAAACTCATTGTGTATCAGATAAAGTGGGTAGCTAATAAAACCAAAAAATATAAAAAGCTTTTTTGATAAAATATCTTGTAAACTTTTAACTAATATAGACAAACAAAATAGACTTACAAAAAATATAGCCACAAGATGCCCGTAAGAAACTGCAGCAAAAGTGGAAGCTGTTAGAAATAAAAATAAATTATTTCTAGTTCTGTTACAAAAATATAGGTAACCAATAGCTCCAGCAAAAAACCAACTCAAGTACTCCAGACCCACAGAGTGGAAAAAGTTAAAAGTTTGCACAAAAATTTTGTTTGAACTGACGTCAAAGTATGAAAAAAGTTTCAGAGTAAAAGTAAATATTGATAGAAAAAATAAGCCTACCAAAGCTCTTTTTTTACCCAGAAGAAAGAATAGACCTCCAAATATAACATAAAATAAAAACTCTAAGTAAAGAGTCCAGAAGACTCCTTCTACTGGAAAAATGTTTAGGCTAAAAATCTTTTCAAAAAAAATAGGATGAAATAAAGATATGGGCGATATTAAATTAATAGAATCTTGAAAGCTAAATGAAAGATCTGAAAAGAAATATTTGTATGAGTAAATAAAAACAAGGGAAGTTAGCATTGCAGGTAAAAGCCTCAAGTATCTTTTTTTAATAAAATTTAAGAATGAAATAGACTTTTCTAGTGTCATTAAAATAACAAAGCCTGATATGAGGAAAAATAAAAAAACACCCATGTTGCCATATCTAAATACTTTCAAAAAAGGGTACTCGTCTAGACTGGTTTGTAAGTATTCGTTACTGTAGTAATGAAAAAATACAACCAGTAAAATGGCCACTCCGCGTAATCCATCCAGAAATGTTAACCTGCTAGTGTTCAAACTACTACTCATGTTGTCTATCTTTCGAAAATATATACGCTGACTCTATCATATCTTTTATATCTAAAAACTTAGGTGACCAACCTAGCTCTCTTTGAGCTTTTGTTGAATCTGCTATCAACTTAGATGGATCTCCGGGCCTACTCTCTTTAAAAGAAAAGTTTAACTTTTTACCAGACACTTCTTCAGCTTTTTTTATTAGCTCTAAAACAGAGAACCCTTTGTTAATACCTAGATTATACTGCTCGCAAATGTTTTCTATGCTGAACATTTTACTCATTGCACAAATATGCCCATAAGCAAGATCTGAAACATGTATGTAGTCCCTAACCCCTGTCCCATCTTCTGTCGAAAAGTTTTTACCGTAAACAAAAAACTCTTTTCTTTTTCCGAGTAATGTCTCAACTATACAAGGTATGACATGTGTCTCATTTTTATGAAGCTCTCCAAGTCCTGATTCTACATCACAGCCGGCAGCACAAAAATATCTGAGAGAAATTGATGATAAGCCGTATGCGCGGTTATAGTCTTTTAGAATATTTTCAAATGCAAGTTTCGTGTAGCCATATGTACTTGTCGGTATATTTGTATGAGTCTCATCTATGACTTCACTTTGTGGCTCACCATAAACAGCAGCAGAGGAAGAGAAAACAATTTTACTCGTTCCCACTGCCCTCATGCACTCTAATACATTTAGTCCTCCCGCTATATTGTTGTCATAGTATTCACCAGGCTCTGACATAGATCCTGGAACACTAGTCAAAGCAGCTAAATGAAAAACAATATCTGGTTTAGTTTTTTTAAAAACTTCAAGTAAGCCTTGTTTATCTCTAATGTCTACTTCGTGATAACTTATCAAGTTGTCTGATATAACATTCTTTCTTGTCTCACAGAAATTATCAACAACTTCTATTTTATATTCCCCACTTTTTCTAAGAAGATTAACGACATGGGCTCCTATATAGCCCGCCCCGCCAGTGACCAATACTGATATTTTTTCTTTCATAAAAGTGGTATTATTACAGTAAATATAGCACTAATATGGATGAACAGCAAAAAAATAAGTTAATAGAAAAAGTACTCAAAAAATACGAACTGTACAAACTCTCTGGAAGCAGGCTTAAAAGGTTAATAAGGGACCCTGTGACAACTGTTCCATTTTTTATACTACAATTCCTAGCATATATACATCCATTCAAAGTTAACTATAAAACACTTTGGGGAGACAAAATGTCATTTTATCTACCTGAGGGAGGGATGATATATCAGTATGGATTCTTTGAAGCCAACCTGACTAACTTTCTAGTTAGACTTCTAAAAGAGGGGGATACTTTCCTTGATGTTGGGGCTCATGTGGGGACATACACAGTACTTGCAAGCAAACTAGTAGGCAGTAGCGGCAAGGTGTACTCTTTTGAACCAACACCCAGAACTTTTGACACGTTGAAAAATAACTCAACTGTGAGAAGTAATATAAGTGTGTACAACAACGCAATAATGGATAAAAGTAGTACGATAGAATTCTTTGACTATGGGCCAAAATTTAGCGCATTTAACACATTTAAGAAAAGAAACGATGAGAATATAGAGTTTAGAGATAAGGTGGAAAAGATATCTGTTCAAACTATATCCTTAGACGAATTCTGTAGAGAGAAAAACATAAAACCAGACTTTGTAAAAATAGATGCTGAGGGCGCAGAACATATAATATTAACAGCGATGACCGACATATTAAAAAATATAAAACCCATTCTAAGTATAGAGGTATCAAATACTCCGGAGTTACTAAAAAATAGCAATGACTCTATAAAAATACTTATTGATCTAGGATATGTTGGTTATATATCTTCACCGGAAGGACTGCTGTCACCCCATATATCAGGGACTGAGTACGCTTATGAAAATATAATATTTGTACACAGCAGCAAAGTTAATAACATTAAAAAATATATAATATAAACATGGAGAAAACATCAAAAATATATGTAGCTGGGCATACAGGCATGGTTGGTAGCGCCATAACAAAAACCCTTAAGAATAAAGGGTTTGATAATATAGTCACCAGAACACGTAAAGAGCTTGATCTTACAAACCAAAAAGACGTGTTAGAATTTTTTGAAAATGAAAAACCAGAATATGTATTTCTTGCTGCAGCTAAAGTGGGTGGGATAATAGGGAATAGAGAAAGTCCGGCAAACTTTATATATGAAAACCTAATGATAGAAGCAAACATAATAAATTCTTCATATAAAACAAATGTAAAGAAACTTTTATTCCTAGGGTCGTCTTGCATATATCCGAAATTCGCACCTCAACCAATGACTGAGGACTCCCTATTGTCTAGCCCACTTGAACCGACAAATGAATTTTATGCTGTAGCTAAAATAGCCGGAATAAAACTATGCCAAGCATATAGAAAACAATACGGATGTAATTTTATATCTGCAATGCCCACAAATCTTTACGGGGAACACGACTCTTATAACCTTCAGAACTCACATGTAATTCCAGCTATGATAAGAAAATTCCACGAAGCAAAAACCTTAAACGACTCTGCTGTAACCATATGGGGTACGGGTATGCCGAGGAGAGAGTTTTTATATGCTGATGACCTTGCTAATGCTTGTACGTTTTTAATGGAAAATTACAACGAATACGAACATATAAACATTGGTACAGGCGCTGATATGACAATAAAGGAACTGGCAGAAATGATAAAAAAAGTCACTGACTACAAAGGAGAGATAGTGTTTGATATAACTAAACCAGATGGGACACCAAGAAAATTATTAGATGTTTCAAAACTAAATAAGCTTGGATGGACACCTTGCATAGATATAGAATCTGGTTTAAAAAAGGCGTACCGAGCATTTTTAGAAGAAACAAGAAGTGGAATAATTAGAAACTAAACCCTCACCCACCCCTCCGGAACAACATCACGATTGGCACGCCACCAAAGCTTAGAGGTAAACCACGATGACGGGGCGACAACTTTTTTATTAGGACTTTGTGACAGCCATGCCCCCCACCAAGAGAATGTACTGTTGGCAATGATAAAGTTCTGCCCGAGAGTCATCAGTGATAGCTCCTCATAATCAGTCAGTCCTCGGCCGCTGACAACATATGCATCCCTACCGAGCGCACCGCGAAGCCAATCTGGATCATCTGAAAATGCGAACACCTTCACATCTGGAGGAAAATTCTCGAGCGCCCTCTTATAATAATTTTCATCCAAAATAGTAAACCCAGTACTGGTAAGATAGTCAGTGCGGCGAGCGTGTACGACTAATGAGTTAGGTGTGCCTGCAATCAATTTTTCCATTTCAACATATGCGGGAGACTTTTCTTTCAAAACCAACTCACTCAGTAGTTGCTCTCGTATGTCTTTGAAATACAGCTCAGAATTATAATACCCCTCCATATAGTCGTTCGGTCTAGTCAAAAAGCTTTTTACATATCTCACTCTTCTATCATTGTCCAATCTATAAAAAATCTTTTTTAAAATACTTAAAGTCTGTGGCGAGTTTTCAATTTTAAATTTTGGACTAAGTTTGAACATCTCTAAACTAAATGGCCTATTGGTGTATTTTATATTGCTGCTAAAAAACGACTTATCAAACACCACCTCATTACCTCTCTCCATCAAAGCTCTACCGAATGCATATTGGAAAAGCTGATTGCCTAGACCACCTTGGAGTTTGACTGTTACCATACAGACAATATTAACATATTCACCCTATCACATTCACCTCCCTCTCTATCTTGACGCCCGTCTCGTCATATATCTTTTGTATTATCTTTTCTGAAAAGTTATGAAGATCAAAATAAGTAGCCCGACCATAATTGACCAGCACCAATGGCTGGGTAGGCCAAGTCCCCACATCTCCCTCGCGGGCACCTTTCATGTCAGCCACATTCTCGATAAGCCATGCTGTGGGGACTTTGTACCCACCATCCTGCTCATGGCCTGGCATGTCTGTATACCTCTCTTTTAATTTTGAGTATATCTCGCTAGATATCACAGCATTCTTGAAAAACGACCCTGTGTTGGGGTATAGATGATAATCCGGCAACTTGGCCTGCCTGGTAACAATAACTAGTTCTCGTACGTCAGCGGCCTTCAAATTCTCCCTATTTATCAAGGTATCTAGAGGCTTGTAAACCAGAACTGGTTTTGGTTTTTGGGAGAGCCTTAGACACACTGAAACAATAATATATCTGTTTGGCTGCTGTTTGAATATCGAGTCTCTGTACCCGAAGTGGCACTCACTATTTTGTAAATCAATGAAAACATTTTTGGATGTATCCAAGACTGTCACCGATACCAACACATCATCGAGCTCTGTCCCATATGCGCCAATATTCTGCACGGGGGCAGCACCAACAGTGCCTGGTATGAGAGACAGATTCTCAATCCCCCACCACTCTCTATCTACTGCATATCTCACAACATCATCCCAACTCTCTCCAGCATTCGTGGTTAACAAAATATTGTCAGCATCTTGCCCTGCCTCAATACCCAATATCTCCATTTTGATAAATAAAATATCTGCTAAGTTATCAGAAAAAATAGTATTTGTCCCCTCACCTAAAATATGAAATCTCCTGTTGCTGTCTCTGGCAAAATTAATAGCCAGCAACAGCTCGTCTCTGCTGCTAACTGTCACCATATCACCCTCTCCACCTATTTTAAAAGATGAATAGTCTTTTAAAAAAACTTTTTTTATGTTCATGGTTAGGACTTTTTTATCACAGCTATCAAATGCTGAGCCAGGAACTTTACCAGAATAGAATTTTCAAAAACAAAAGTCCTGCCAAAAATATTTCCAACACCGTATACCTTTGTGACTTTTAAATTAGAAGAATCATTGGCAAGTCTCTTCATCATGCCAATAGACCAACCACGTATATGCTCGGGCTCATTGGCACGAGTAGGGTCCATCAATGAGTCATGATGTTCATGCGCTAAAACAAATTTTATCTGACGCATTATATTAAACGCATTTGGGGTGCTGATAATTGCTAGGCCTCCACTTCGAAGCATCTTGGACATAGCGGTCATAACACCGTGATGATCATACAAATGCTCGATGACTTCGAAACATGTAGCCACGTCAAAACTATTGTCCATACCACTGACATTTTCTGGATAATCACAAATAGCACGCAACCCTATAGAGGTCGCTATACGACAGTTCTCAGCGTTAGGGTCTATGCCAACAACACTGCGAGCCCTCGTACTCACATATTTTAAGAACCCTCCAGTACCACAACCAATGTCGAGCACATCCTTATCAGTGAAATCAAATTTCCCGAGCACCCCATCATGCCATATGCTGTATTTGTCTGGGTCTCCGTCGTGAGTGCTCTTGCTAGAATAATCAACCATAATAAACAAAGTATATCATCTATACTAAAAGTTGCATTTGGTGCGCAAACCAAGATTCGAACTTGGGACCGCTCGAGTATCAGTCGAGTGCTCTACCAGCTGAGCTATTTGCGCATTTGTCATATATTATCACAAAATTTGACAAAATTCAATTTTGAAATATTTTAAGAAATCAAAAATCACAAAGCTTACTTTGTGTTAACTAACCGAAGAAAAAAATTGTGAAAAATTTACATAAACGACTCTTTTGTTCCACCTTCTAACCCTGTAATCCTGAGAAATGTTGTTTCTCGTTTTGTATTGTCGGGATTTTTGTTACTTCTCGATGTAACACGGGTATATAAAGATTACCAATCTTTTTGCTTTCGCATATTTAGTTAAAACTAAATCGACTAAATGCATGCACCGAATTCGGTGTGCACGATTTCCAATTTGGAATTAATCCACGACCAGCTTCCGCTAGCCGTGCCTTGTTACGACTTACTCCCTGTCACCGATCTTACCTTAGTCCTTAATTTAATAAAGCTTTTGGGTACTACCGGCTTCCTTGAGTTGACGGGCAGTGAGTACAAGAGACGAGAACGTATTCACCGCGGTTTAGCTGACCCGCGATTACTAGCAATTCCGGCTTCATGTGGGCGAGTTGCAGCCCACAATCTGAACTGGCGCATAGTTTGAAGGATTGGCTCAGGGTTACCCCGTCGCGACCCGTTGTCTATGCGATTGTATTATGTGTGTAGCCCAAGATGTCAAAGGGACATGCTGACCTGGCGTCATCCTCTCCTTCCTCCCCCGAAAGGGGGCAGTCTCGTGTGACACTTGTAACACACGACGAGGGTTGCGTTCGTTACCCCACTGAAGGGAACAGTTCAAACCACGAACTGACGACGGCCATGCATCACCTGCTAAGGGGTCTTGCGAGGGCCCTATTTCTAGGGTTTTCTCCTTAGTTTCAAATCTTGGTGAGGTTCTTCGTTTACTATCGAATTAAACCACATAATCCACTGCTTGTGCGTCTCCCCGTCTATTCCTTTGAGTTTTAATCTTGCGATCGTACTTCCCAGGCGGCAGACTTACCGCGTTAGCTTAGCCACTTTGAGGGTCGATACTCAAAATAGCGAGTCTGCAACGTTTAGGGCGTGGACTACTGGGGTATCTAATCCCATTCGCTACCCACGCTTTCGTGCCTCAGTGTCAGGAGTGTGCTAGTGTGCTGCCTTCGCTTTTGGTGTTCCCCATGATATCAACGGATTTCACCCCTACACCATG
>CAYJDH010000009.1:1572-25394 GCA_964368915.1 uncultured Candidatus Saccharibacteria bacterium | reverse complement strand
TCCTTTTGTAAGAGCTTATCAAAAAGGATTTTGTACTTCTTTTCAAAATAGTCATTGGAGTATTTCTTCACTCCTATACTTTACTCCACTTTACATTCAATTTCAATGATTAGTTCTGAAGTTCAAGCATCGGGAACAGTCCTAAAATACCGCTAAATTGTAAATCACTTTTAATACCAGCCCAATTAGCAGTTCTGAACTTGTCCACGAGGGGGAGCAAAGTTGACAATAACCATATTATCTTGTATAATATGGTTATTGTTCTATATAGCTGAGGTATAAGATGAGCCAGATAATTTTGGTCGGCTCATATTGCGGTCCGTCCGACTACACTTTTGAAGTTAAGGTGAGTGGTCGACCACTCAATATGAGTGAAGTAAGGCAGTGTGGTCTCGTTGATGACGATGCAATTCGTCGCCACAAACAATCAAGTTACTCGCAAGAGTGGTTTGAGGTCAGTGCTGGCGACAGGATTAGTGTCCGAGTCGGTGGGGATGAAATCCAAGAGATGGAGTTTGAAATACCAGCACCCCCTCTTGCTGTTATTCCGCAGAGACTCGACGATGGGTTCACAATTGATTTACTTTCGTGGCTGAAGGAGTACTGCACAAGAGTGAATTGACAACCGCCAAGCAAAAAACTGCTTCGGCGGTTTTTTGTTTTTACACCTCACTCTCTTCAATAATTGCAGTGCGAGCATCATCCCAAATTCGGAACACTTGACAAAACCAGTATAATATTGTTATACTGGTTTTGTTCATTCGTATATTTGAAGGAGTTCTTGTGTATATACCTATCGTAATGATTGTTGGCGCTTTGCTGGGGTGGGGCGCTGCATTGGCATTGTCCACTCCCGTTCTGATGGTGCTGATAGTTCTGGCGGCTTTTGCCTCACACTTTGTGTATAAAGACATGAAGGGTCGTGGTCTCGATGCTGTTCCGTATTTGATTACGCTGATATTCCTTGTGGTGTTCATTGTTTCAACGTTGATCTTTTGGTACGTTGTGACTGACTCCAATTTCATCGGATACTTTTTTCGAAGTTACATCTTGCGCTGAGCAATATGCCGGACTTCTGATACCGCCAAGCAAAAAACTGCTTCGGCGGTTTTTTGTTTTTCTCCGTTTTTAAATTTTAAATAATTGACACTAAGTGTTTACCGTGTTATCTTAATAATGAATTTACGATCTTTGTTTACTTTTCGAGGACAAAAAATGCATGACTGGTCAGGTTATTATGAGCAGCAGGGAGACAAGCCAAATCCTGCTGTTGTCGCTTTGGTTAATCAATTCGAAGGTGAAAGGGGGTCGGCTTTAGATCTCGGTGCTGGTAACTTTAGAGACGCAAGATATATCGCATCTCAAGGCTTCTCAAAGGTGGTAGCTGTCGAACCATCTCCTGCTGCCAAAAAGTTTGCCGTTCCAGGGATTGAGTTTCTGAATATGCCGGCACAGGCATTCAGGTCACGAATGAACGTTTTCAACTTGGCCATCTCCTGCAACACTCTTTTCCATCTTGCAAGCAAGAAAGAAGTCGGAGATGTCTTCGGTGAAGTGTTCAATTGCCTTACCCCTGGAGGCGTATTCTTTTGTAATTTACTGGACATCGAGGACGCATATTTCGTTGAAACGAAGATTCGTTTTTCTCACGAGGAGATCTCCGATCTTTGCAAAATGTTTTCGTCTAGTAATGTTTACCAAGTGCCAAGAGGTAAACAATCTGGACGCAGCAGGCTTTGTCGTCAATGGGGTCTGGTTCTCAGGAAATAACCGCCACCAACAAAACCGTTGGGAGGCGGTTTTTGTTTTTTTATATTGTCATTTAAAATTTAATAAAGTAAAATTGAGATAATATGGCAAAACAAATATTCATCAATTTAGCAGTGAAGGACTTGCAAAAGTCGGCAGATTTTTATACAGCATTAGGATTTACAAATAACCCTCAATTTTCAGACGAGACTGGCAAGTGTATGGTTTGGAGTGAAAATATATTTGTGATGCTTTTGTCTCATGACAAATTCAAATCATTCACACAAAAGCCTCTCGCAGACACAAAATCAAACATAGCGGCGCTGTTGTCACTATCAGTCGACAGTGTAGACGAGGTTAACAAGATAATGTCCGCTGGACTGACTGCGGGAGGTATAGAGCCAAATGAAATGAGGGATTATGGATTCATGCAGCAACGCACAATAGAGGATTTTGACGGGCACACCTGGGAGGTGTTCTATATGGATGTTACAAAGTTTCCAAAAGAGTAATTAGCGTAGTAAACTAAAAACATGAATACTTTAAACTTTTCAATATTTATAAATGCATCAAAAGAGAAAGTTTGGAACACTATGCTCGGGGATGCGACATACAGAGAGTGGACGAAGGCATTTAACGAGACTTCATATTATGAAGGTGACTGGAGCGAAGGATCAAAAATACTTTTCTTGGGAACTGACAAGGATGGTAATGTTGACGGTGGTATGTCGAGTCGTATAGCAAAGAATACCCAATTTGAATACGTATCAATAGAGCATGTTGGAACTATAGAAAACGGTGTAGAGAAACCAATGGAAGGTGGCACGGCTTTTGAAAATTACTCTTTCACAGAAAAAGACGGAGGCACAGAAGTGGGTATAGAGATGACAAATATTCCTGACTCGTATATGGAAATGATGAATGCGATGTGGCCAAAGGCATTGGAGGCCTTGAAAGAATTAGCTGAGAAATAATATATGCAAAAAATAGCAACAAAATTTTTTATATTTTCATCTATCGCATTTGGTGTGATTGGAATTGTAATGGTGTTGGTGAGTGGGCCAGATGGTAATGAATCCGTTATGCTGGTCAACAGATTGCGCCAGCTTTTACTTGCTGATGTCTGTATCATCCTGCCTTCATTTGCTCTCAGTGTGGCTGGTAAATATTTGAAGGGGAATTAGTAGTCTTTATCTGTGTACACACCCGGACCAGCAGCAGGGGCGGCGTTCGCCGCGGGAGAATTTGTCTAGCATTATATCCATACGGCGCAGACGAGTCTCATCTTTTTTTGCGTCAGTTACCCAGCATATCCATTCATTGCGAGCGAGTGGAGTGATGTCCTCCCACCATTCCAATATTTTTGGTTTGGAGGTTAAAATCTTTTTCATATCTGCTGGGACAGTATGTACTGTACCATTTGAAATGCCTTTGGTCATGGGTGTATTTTAACAGAATACTTAGAAAAAAGTGCGTTTTATACTATTGACAATTAGTATATATTGTGCTAATATACGATGGTGACTACTGGTTAGTTACTTGCTATGCAATTCCGCATTGCAATATCCTTGGAGGATTAAAAAATGGACACAGGTCTTTCTTTTAAAAGAGTTGCTCGCACCACAGCACTCATCGAAGCAGCATTGCGAACTGTCGACAGTATTCTGATCAAAAATTTTGACTGGAAGAAGGTGGAGTGGAGTTGGCGTGAGGTGTTCGAAACAAAAACAATAGATTCAGATCGTTCAGTGTCAGAAGAGTGTGTGTACGAGTGCCACGACAAGCAGGTGAAGGTAACCGGGAAGACGTCTGATGGGCACATGGTGACGGCGGTCTTGAAATTTGCCGGCAATACGCACATAGTTTCTAGTCGCGTAGACGGCGACGACAACGACCACTCCGAGCCCCTCTCAGTCAAAGAAGTTTCTTTTCTGATTCTGACCGACTCAGGGAAGCGCATTGATGCGAGCGGATATATGCACAACCTAGACACAACATTCTTTTTTGAGAAAGGGAGTGTGTGTGGGGATGCAGGTGTCACATTCCGCTTTGATGGCAGGAGATATTTCTTTCGCTAACCGTCGTCAACAAAAATCGCCACTAAAGATTTTTGTTGGAGGCGGTTTTTGTTTTATCTTTTATATATTATAATAGCTCAAGTTCTTTATAAAAGGGAGCCCGAAATGGGAACCAAGCAATCACAAGTCAGCGTCTGTGTTATGTTCTCTCTGGACGTAGATACAAACGCTGTACTTGCAAATATCTCTAGCGTCCTGCGTCTCGAGTATCCAAGTCTCTTCAAACCTAGTGTTTTGCTAGGGTCCATGCCTTATCACATGACAATGATTGGCGGGGTCAAGCTGTGGCCATCTGAATATGAAAACGTGGTGCGTGAGCTTGTTCAGACACTCAAACCATTCCAAGAAGGCGGAACAACACCAAGGGTTCTCAAGTTGGAGCCCAGGAAAAGAATCCTAAATACTCTCGCTATTACTTTTGATCTGGTTCCGGGGTCATTTGTTTTAATTGGGAATCGTCAAAAAAATGAAGCGATGGTTGAGAGCTTGGCGCCAACTTTTACACTTGACGATGACCGGCATGTTACGGTCGGAGCAGTATCTGGGACGGTGTCAGATCTCGACTATGTGTATCCAAAATTTAAGAGGTTGGTGTACACGAATGCTGAGGCTTTATCCAAAGCAGTATTCACTCCCGAAGTCTGGGTCAAGCATGACAGGGTGTGGACCCAGTTCCAAATTTAATAACCGCCACTAACAAAAACCGTTAGGAGGCGGTTTTTGTTTTATGCTAGACTTTGTATATGAAAAAAGTCCTGTATTTGATAGTCGTTATATTTGTGTCAGCATTTGTTTTTATATATTTTAATTTTGATTTCAAAAAAGACATCATAGACGAAGTAGAGGAGGTGCCATCTGTTGCCGTTGTAACATTGTCTCAAGATAAAAAAGACATATTGATAAATGGTAATGTTGCGCTGTCTGTGGACGAGGAGAATATATTTAATTTTTTTAAAGGAGAAAAAGCACAAATGTGTGACATGGCAAATATAAACAACACAGAAACGAGAAAGGCTTTTTGTTCTGATAAAAACTTTTTTAAACAAAGCGTTAGATTTCAAAAAGTGGTCACCTCATCTACTGGCGGCAAGATAGCTTTTGTTCTAGAGACTAATGAGTTACCAGATACTGCTGTCGGTATGTTTTACCCAATGAACAATACATACAAGGTACACATAATTACAAACTATTATCTCGGCAATGATGTGATGTCTTTTTCTCCGAATGATAAATACATAGTAGTGAGAGATAGGTGTTTTGAGGGGAATTGTGGATTCGTTATAAAAGACTCGGCAACATTGGAAAATATAAAGTCTTTTGGTTTGGTTGAAGAGGGGCCTTCTTATACTTTTATAAAGTGGATAAGTGGGGACGAAATAGAATATAAAATAGGCGATACATCTGCTACAATAAATATATGAGAAAAATATTAATTGTTCTGGTGGTCATTGTCATAGCTCTGCTCGCTCTCGGTGTGTACAAGTTTAATTTTACAAATGATGATGTGTTTGATATTCATGATGGGACATATAGCATAAATGGTTCTGACGTTACTCTTAAAAATGGAATATCAGAAGTAGAGGCTGCGCCAGGATCTGCTTCAAAAGTTATAACAAAGTATTTTGGTAATGACTACAAAGCTGATCTCGATGGTGATGGTACTGATGATACAGCATTTATAATAACCCAAAGCACTGGAGGCAGTGGGACATTTTATTATGTTGTCGCTATGTTAAACAAAGTAAATGGTAGCAAGGTTGGCACTGATGCGGTGTTGCTCGGTGATCGCATAGCTCCACAGTCTATGAATGTACAGAAAAATAACGTATTGATTGTTAATTATGCAGATAGAAATGCTGGAGAAAGTTTTGATATTTCTCCGTCTCTCGGAAAAAGTATGTATTTAAAGGTCGATCAGATGGATAATAGGTTTGGTATTGTTGTAAAAGATTTTGAGGGAGAGTCAAATATTCCTAGATAAAAGTTAGATAAAAATAAAAACACATCGCATCGCGATGTGTTTTTATTTTTTAGCTATGCAACAGCTGGAGTCTCAGGAGTTGCTACAGGAGTCTCTTCTACTGCTGGAGTAGGAGCTACCTCTGGAGTTACTGGAGTCTCTGTTGTTTCTGTTACTGGAGTTACAATTGTCTCTTCTGACATATATTTTTTGTTTGGGGTTAATTAGTAGTGGCTCAGTTTACATGCTGGGCGACAATAAAGCAAATATTTATCTTAGAGGATTTTCGCCACGTATTATACGCAACAGAAACAGTACAACCGCTATGACTAACAGTATGTGTATAAATCCTCCCAGAACATGGAAACCGAGGAAACCTAGTAACCAAAGCACAACCAATAATGTGGCGATATTTGTGAGCATATTTTTATTTTGTTTGTTTTAACATTAATCATGACGTAATATATTGCGCTAGATTACAGTTATAATCATGTCACGCTGACGTGGCTGTACTGTTATATATAGTGTATATACAAAGCCCTTCTAGCTCGCGATAGAAGTGATTAGATCTCATGATGCATGATGTTGTAATATTACAGCATTACAAGCGTCATCATAGGTAGTAATAGTTAATCTTAGTCTCTTTAACTAAAGCTTTTCAAGTTTCCATTAAATACAACTAAAAACATCTATATGACAAAGTTCAACAAAAACTCTCTAGTTCTCGGTGCTATCGTTTCTATGGGCCTCAGTTCTGTTCTCGCTTATACACCTATCACATCAACTCTTGATCTGGGTGCAAGAGGGACAAATGTTACAAATTTACAAGCCTTTTTTGCTGATAACTCAGCTATATACCCAGAAGGTTTGGTTACAGGATATTTTGGCAGCATGACACAGTCAGCAGTTAAAAGATTCCAAGCTACTTACGGTATTGTAAACTCTGGTACTCCAGTATCTACAGGATACGGTAGAGTAGGTCCTTCAACACTATCAAGAATCAATACATTGATAACAAATGGTGGATGGACAGGGGTAACTCCAGTTCCAACTGATGCTACATATGCACCAGTAATTACAAATGCTTCAAAGTCAGTATCTACTAACTCAGCAACATTCACATGGAATACAAATGAGAATGCTATAGGTAAGGTGTTCTATGGTACTAGACCAGTCACTATTAATGAGGGAGATGTTAACTCAGTAGGTTTTGATCTTACAAATGGTTATACATCATACGGTAACAATTCTGCTGTGACATCTCATCAAGTAAATGTATCTGGTTTACTATCAAATACAGTTTACTACTATATGTTGGTATCAACAGATACACAGGGTAATGTAAGCGTTTACGCAGTAAACAATACATTCACTACAAACTAGTTTCTCGGGGCCAACTTTAATAGTTTTAAGAAGCATCAAATCCACCTTTAACAGGTGGATTTGATGCTATAATATTTGGATGAAGGTTCACCACCATCTAAAACATATATTTATCCCTCATGAGGGCAATGAATATCGTCCACACTTTTTTCGAGAGATGTCGATAGCAATAATACTCACTATTGTTTTTATAATAGTGAGTATTTCTGCGTCTAGTGCCTATGTTTTGCAAAACACCGATGCTGGACAGGGTATAGTTGCTAGAGTTTTGATAGACCTTACAAATCAAAACAGATCAACTAGCAATCTCTCAGCGCTGGTTTATAGCCCCACTCTTGAAAAGGCTTCACAGATGAAGGCTGGAGATATGGCTGCTAATGGATATTTTGCCCACAACAGTCCAGCGGGACTGACTCCTTGGCATTGGCTAGAAAAGGCTGGGTATAACTACAGATATGCAGGGGAGAACTTGGCTGTGAACTTTACCAATTCAGAAGATGTTAGTAATGGATGGATGAACTCGCCGACACACAGAGCAAATATACTCAGCCCAGACTACAAAGAGATAGGAATATCAATGGCGAGCGGTATGTATCAAAACAACAACACTATTTTTGTTGTCCAGATGTTCGGTGCACCAGCTATAGTTGAGAAAACACCAGAGTCTATAATTGAAAATAAAGAGGTGGTAACACAAAAACCTATAGTTAAAAAAGAGGTTGAAGTAAAAGAAAACAAAGCAGAAGATGTTGTCATTGTTCCTGTCCCTGATGCATCCCTTCTAATATCAGATACAGATACTGCTGTTAATTTTGAACAGGCAGCAGAAGTGAGAGGAGAGTCAACGACCTCGTTACCAGCCGATGGTTATGCTGGAGAGGTGGATAAAATTATTTTTAACAGTTCCAAATACGCCAGCATAGCGTTGACCGTCATATTTATAATAGTATTTTCAGCATTGTGTGTGACTATATTTATAGAAATAGAAAAGCAGCATCCGAGACATATCATATACGGTGTATCCACTTTAATCATTGTGACTGTTTCTATTTATATTATCAAAAACGTCTTTGAGTTACAGTTTATCTTGCTCTAGTTTTCATATTTGATTATTTTCTACAAAAGAGTAGTATTTAAACTAGTACCAACAACGCCCCAGGAGGGGATATGAAAAACTTCGTACCGGTCACATACGGCCCCAATGCCCCAGCCTTCCTGCTCACCTGTGAGCGGGGACATTGGACCTACTCCGTCCGCAAAGAGCTCGAGGCGGTTTTCGGGCAAGAGCATGTCTCTTGGGATATGCGAGATAGGAAGGATATCTTGATCATTTCTGATGTCGTCAAATTTTCGAAAATGTCGGCAATCCACCCGATGCTTTTCACCTCACTTCGGGATCAGGCTTTCTTCGATGAAGGAACAAACAGGCCTCCTCAGTACGAGTTGTCAGACGTCTTGTCTGATCTGTCATTCACGCCGTTTTTCGCACACTGGCCGACACTGAGGACAGAAAAACCAAAGGTGAGGACCGGCACGTTACAGGATTACCGACTGTGACGGGTCGCAATCCCGAGCCCGCTAGCTCTGCTAGCGGGCTCTCGTTTTTATATTAGACATTTATTTATTTTTATTGTAGTGTTGTTTTAGAAGTCGCATACAGGTTTCATTCGCACCTTTCAAAGCGAAGTTGAAAAAGGGAGATGTGTTGTGAGTAATGTTGCTCTAACAAAAGACGTGAGACTTTTCCTAAGGATGAATTCCGGTGGAAAACAGACCCTCATGCTCTATCAGTCCGGTGTAGCCCTGCCGAAAGGGAAAGTAGTCAATGTTGGCGAAAAGGTCTTGCTGGCTTATGACCATAAAGACCACTGGGCGGTAAGGGTTTTCGGTTTGAAGTACGAGTACTATGTGCTTTACTCGGACCTGTCACTATACAGCAGCTTTATCCCAGTGGTGGCAACGCCTGAAGAACTGCGAAAGCAGCTGTGCCTCAGAGTCGGTGACCACGATACGACTATTCAGGTGATCGTTTGCTCAGATCAGACTGGGAAATGCGTCTGGGTCAAGCGTATCTGGCGAGTCGGGCGTCTTTGCACAAAGGTCACATTCAACCCACCATTGCCGGAAGTCGAAGCTTTGCAGCATATGTTTGCCTATACCAGTGTTGGCGAGTTCGATTACCCGTCTCGGGAGTAATGAATGTCAAAGACTGGCATTGGGAGCAGTGACTACTTCGTGGTCTCAGTCACCATCTCTGATAAAGGTGAAGGAATGATCCTGGGTAGAAACTTGTTGTCAGGGGAGGAAACTCTTATCCCCGTAGATGCAGCTTCAGAACCAAAAGGAAATTTCCAATCTTTGGACCACACTCAATTTTCAACTGGCGACACTCTCGCTGGCTTGGAGATTAATCCCAAACACACCCGCAAAGGTAAATTGGGAAGCTAACCGTCCTACAGCAAAAGCCGCTGGAGGACGGTTTTTGTTTTCGATTAGCATTATTGTCTGATATCTAATATACTTTAAATACTATGTTAGACATACCAAATTTAGACGATATTAAAAAGGTTTTTAAGAATCCGACTGATACACACAGGTCAAAAATGACATCTACTGACAAGTTGGCTGTGTGGATAACAAATAAGGTGGGGACTATGGGTTTCTTTTTTGTTATTTTTGTTTGGACTGTTGCGTGGTTCGTGTGGAATATATTTGCTCCAGTAGAGAGCCAGTTTGACCCATTCCCAGCATTTGTAATGTGGCTATTTATATCAAACATGATACAGATATTTCTCATGCCTCTCATTATGATAGGGCAAAACCTTCAGGGCAGATACAGTGAGATACGCGCACAGAGCGACTATGAGATCAATTTAAAAGCTGAACAAGAAATACAGAGCATAATGAAGCATCTCGAAAAGCAGGATGATCTGATAAAGAAAATTTTAGAAAAAATAGATAATAAATAATTTAAAGAAAAATGGAAAAGAAAGACGAGGCATTTTTAATATATGGTACACATGCTTCGCTCGAGGCTATGCGTAATAATGCTGACAAGGTAGAGAGGGTGTATGTAAAAGAGACATTGGCAAATGACGCGATAAAAGAGATAAAAGCATTGGCAACCAAACACAAGGTGCCAGTACTATTTGTCCAAGGCAACAAATTAGAAGGTATGGTGGGCGATGTGGTGCATCAGGGGCTGGTGCTAATGATGAGGAGCTTTGTATATGAGGACCTGGATGAGTTTTTGAAAAATAAAGATGAGAACAAAAACATGCTCATCATACTTATGGACGAAATAGAGGATCCACATAATGTGGGGGCGATAATACGTTCTGCTGTCGCGGCTGGAGCAGATGCAATAATAGTGCCCAAACATCGCAATGCACCTATCAACGGCACAGTGTACAAGACCTCTGCAGGGCTCGTCGACAAAATACCAATAATCAGAACTAGCAATATCAACACAGCTATAGAAAAGTTAAAAAAGCATCACATCTGGATAGCTGGCCTCGCTGGTGAGTCAACGGTAAATATGTGGGATCAGGATCTCACTGGATCAATAGGTATAGTAGTGGGCAATGAGGGAGAGGGTATACACGCTAAAACACGCGAACATTGTGATTATCTCCTCCGTATACCAATGAGTGAAAAGGCTGAGTCGCTGAACGCCTCTGTATCAGCAGCACTACTGATGTACGAGTGGAAAAGACAAAATATCTAATATATAAGGGTTGATATTTGAAATATTTATCCCTGATTTTTGGTATACTATAGTATATGAACAGTATAATAAAAGGTCATAATATGGAGCTGACACCTGCTATACGCGAGTATGCAGAGCAAAAGCTTGGAGGTATTATCAGCAGACTGGACAAAGACAAGAACTCTACTTTAGAAATAGAGCTCGGTATAACAACCAAACATCACAAACATGGTGATATGTACAAAGCAAAGGCAACTGCGACCATAGGTTCTCGTCGTGTACATGTTGAGAGTATTACTAGCGAGATGTACAAGTCCATAGATGAATTAAAAGATAAACTAGATGATGAGCTGGCTCACAGTGGAGACAAAAAACGTAGTATAATGCGCAGCATCGCAAGACGCTTCAAATCATTAATAAAAAGAAATTAAAAATATATGAAAGACAAACATATTTACATTTTTATAATTATACTTATAATAGCTAGTGCTTGGTTTGTTTATTTCTCTAGTAAAGAGAAAACAGAAACAAATATAACACCCGTACAAACAGGTACTTCAAACAACACACCAGCAACTACTACTAATACTTCAACAAATACAAATACTATGCCAGAAACAAAAATATACACATCAGCAACTATCAAAACTAATAAGGGTGACATACAAGTCGAGCTACTCAGCTCAGCACCAAATACTGTAGCAAATTTTGGCAAGCTAGCTAGCGAGTCATTTTACAATGGGGTCAAGTTCCACAGAGTTATCAAGGGGTTCATGATACAAGCTGGTGACCCACTTTCAAAAGATGAAACAAAGAGAATGTATTGGGGTACAGGGGGGCCAGGATACAAATTCAACGATGAGTTAAAAGGCACAGAGACATACAAGCGTGGTACATTAGCCATGGCGAACGCTGGACCAAACACTAACGGTTCACAATTTTTCATTGTAACCGCTGAGGACTCTGGATTACCACCATCATACACAGTGTTCGGACGTGTCACTGCTGGTATCGATGTCGCATTAGCAATTGAGAATGTTGCCACAGGACCAAATGATCAGCCGGTACAGGATGTGGTGATCAACAGCATTGTCGCGAAATAGTTTATAAAATAAAAACTCCTGCATAATGCAGGAGTTTTTATTTTATTTCGTACCCGTGTTTAAAGTCAGTCCAGGTCATTTCGGATTTGCCTTCGGGGGTGACGGCGAGTATCATCTCGTCCAATGTATCGCGGTTGAGGTCTAGCTTGTTTATCTTTATACGCAAAGTCTTGTCAGAGTGGGTGTGAAAGAAAAATATTCCTGGCCACGGAGTCATGGCTCGGTATTTGTTTTTGATGCTCTCGATATCGTCTGTTAATTTTATTTCCCCTTGAGATTTCTCGATGAATTTACAAATTGTTGTCGCATTGTGATCTTGTTCACGGGGTATGAGGGTGCCGTCTATATAATGCTGTATGCATTGAGTTAGCATCTCACCACCAACTTGTCCGCATTTTATTTCTAATGTTCCTGCGGTGTCCTCATTGTGAATGCTTATTTTGTTTTGAACCAATATTGGTCCACTATCCATGCCGGCGTCCAGCTTCATAATACTTATACCTATTTCTTTTAATCCATCCAATAGCTGGCTCTCGATAGGAGATGGTCCCCGATATAGAGGAAGTAGTGATGGATGGACATTGAGGAATCCGTGAGTCGGTGCATTTAAAATATTCTCAGGGATTATCTTGCCATAACTTGCTACAACAGCTAGGTCGAATTTGTTTGTAAAAATAGGTGAGTCAGAGCCGAGATCTTTTAACTTTTCTGGCTGATACACAGGGATGCCTTTTATCTCGCACCACTTTTTGATATGTGGGGCAGTCAACTCTTGGTGGCGACCAACTAGGGCATCAGGCTTTGTTACGACTAGTGTGGGTGTATATCCAGCGTTATACATCGCGAACAACACACTCTCAGCGAGTGGTCCAGTACCAAAAAATAATATCTTAGGCTTTGTGTCCATGTTCGTTGTTGATAGCGTAGGGGTCGTATTCTGAAAAGTCGAAACCATGGTCGGTGAACAGTACTCCGTCTAGGTGGTCGTACTCATGTTGTATGATGTGGGCGATCAGTCCCGCTGCGCCAAATGTGAATGGATGCCCGTCAACATTATATGCCTTTACTGTGACTGTGGTGGCGCGCCAAGTCTTGCCCCATATACCGCGCACTGACAGGCAGCCCTCCTCTTTTATTTCTTGTTTTCGGCTTGCTTTTTGTATCTCTGGGTTAATGAATATTAGGGGTCTAAATTTTGCTGTCTCATTATAGGCGCGTTCGTCTATTACAAATATCGCTTTGTTTATTCCTATTTGAGGTGCGGCCAATGCTACACCATCTGGCTCCTGATGTGCTGCATCCTGCATTTTTTGTATCAGCTCACGGAGCTCTGGTGTTCCAAATTCTGCCTTTTTAACAGGCTTGCAAGCGTCACGCAATACATTATCTTCTTTTTCTATTTTGTTTTGCAATATATGTATCATCTGTTTAATGAGTCTATACTAACATATTATCAAAGACCTTTTAATACTGACCTCTGATTGACTCGCAAATGATATGTTAAGAGGTTGTCAGTTACTATTTGTCGCAACCTCAGGTCACTGTACCAGGTCTCGCGGGGTATCAGATATATATGTCTGACAAAGTTTCGTCCGCGTATATTATAATATTCAAAATTCTTATCATTTAGGAACTCTGGTGTGCTGGCACCATCTGGCAAGTCAAAAGATATCATGTATGTAAATGGAGGTAGATTGGTGGAGTGTCTATTTTGTATCTCATACTCATAATATTTTATTAATGAGTTACTGGTTACAAATTCCCACAAGGCTGACTTGTGTCTGGTCTGTACTACCAGGCTGCCGCTCTCTTTCAAACTAAATAGTAATGTGCTGATGGTTTGCATTATCTCCTCGTCTGTATTGTATTCTGGTAAAGAGAAATAGGTATCGAGTGATACTATACCAATCAGGTCTATGTGTTCTAATAGTGGCAACATCATCTCAGTTCCTATCAATATGCCACCAGCTGTTTTCCATTCATTGTATTTCTTTATGGCGTCCTTTTTTGTTTTGATATGGTCGCCGTCCATTATATGTATCGGAGTATCAGGGTATAGGGTGTGTAAATGTTCTGCCAAACCCTGGGTTCCGATACCAAGAGTTGCTATACGCATTCCTGTACATACTTTACAAACTATTTCTTTTTCAATTTTAGTTTTGGTTTTGCATGTCAGGCATCTATAGTATCTGTCACCAGATTTTGCATCTTCAAATAGACACAGATCATTATCACAAGTCTCACACTTTATAGATTCGCCACAATCCATACACACACTAGAGATGGACATGCCTTTGCGTTGCGTGTACAGTACAACATTTTTGTTCTCGTTTATATTTCTCTCCAGTAATAGTTTTAACTCATAAGAAAGGTAAAGCGAGAATGGCTTTTTATCTATATCATTCATCTTTGTCAACAATATCTTGTTATTAAAATAGTTTTGAGCCAATATATGTTTCCTGCTTTGATCTTGATTGGCTATGTAGTAACTGTTAAGACTGGGGTGTCTGGCTGTTAAGGTTGTATCAAAACCGAGCTCTCGAGCAATATACATGAATGCATCACGTGAATTTGTCTCCTCTATGGTGTGGTCATAATATTTTGACTCCTCTTCGTGAATTATAATACTGCGCACACGATGAGCATACATTCCTATTAGGTTTGGAGTTGAGATTATACATGTTGGCTTTTTGCTGGCTATACCAACATAAACCTTTTCTTTTTGTTTTGGTGTGAGTTCGCTGTGATACAAATACGTCCTCTCCTCGATACCATCAGACAACTCATTGTATAGATTGATGGCTGACAATACTGTAGGGACTATTATCATCACACTCTCATCACGCGCAAATCTTTCTCTTATTATCTGTCGCATGTTGCTCGTGCTATCACGACGTGCCAGCTCGATAAAGTGCAATTTGTAGTCATCTTTGTTCACATACAGCTCTAGCTTTTGAGTGTTGAGAAAGTCACGAGGTAGGTATATGTCAAACAGTGTGGCCAAGTTAGTGCCGACCAGTGTTGCGGCCTGGTTTATGACTTCTATTATATTTGTTGGTATGGCTCCAGGTATTGCTATGCTGTTTATCTTTTTTAAAGAAAAATCCTGATTCCTGATTTCTAATTTTGACTCCCCGACTCCAACTTTACCGACTACTATCGCAAAGACTTTTCTCTTATTGATAGACACCTCAACAATGTCTCCGAGGTTTACTGGCAAACTAGTAAAATAACTAAGATTCCCAAGGGTTTTTACGGATATTATGGGTATGACTTGTACCAGATACATGTTTATTAGTTTAGCATATCAAACTATGTTAAAATGCTGATATAAATAGCCAAATATGTCACTCATTTCTCCACAATTAGGAATAGATCTAGGTACTGCAAATATATTAGTATTTGTTCCTGGAAAGGGTATAGTTTTGAATGAGCCGTCAGTGGTAGCGATACGTGAGGACGACAAAAAGGTATTGGCCGTAGGTCTCGAGGCGAAAGAAATGATTGGAAAGACTCCTGACAATATAGTCGCATACAGACCTCTCAAAGATGGGGTAATAGCTGACTATCGTGTTACAGAGGTGATGCTCAAATATTTTATTAACAAGGCCTTGCCAAAGTTGTCACTATTTAAACCAGAGGTGATGGTCAGCGTACCAGCCGGAGTATCGTCAACAGAGAGGCGTGCGGTTATCGAGGCATGTTTGCGTGCTGGTGCTCGTAATGCATACGTAGTGCGTGAGCCTATATTGGCAGCGATAGGCGCAGGCATCCCAATACATGCTGCGAACGGTCAGATGATAGTTGATATAGGTGGAGGGACAACAGATGTGGCTGTTATATCACTCGGAGGTATAGTTTGCAGCACCAGTGTAAAATGTGCAGGCAACAAGCTGGATCAGGCTATTGTGGATTATATTAGAAAGACTTTTAACTTGGCAGTCGGTGAGCAAATGGCGGAACAAATTAAAATACAAGTGGGCTCAGCATTGCCTCTCGAGGAGGAGTTAACAATGAAAGTAAAAGGCCGTGACTATGTCACAGGTTTGCCTCGTACTATAGACCTCGGTACAAATGAAATAGTAAAGGCGCTCGACAAAGAGTTGCGCAATATTATCAAAGCCATCAAGGATGTGTTACAAGAGACCCCGCCAGAGCTGGCGAGCGATATCATTGATAACGGTATTATAATGAGTGGGGGAACATCACAACTACGCCATTTACCAGACCTAGTTGAGAGACGTACAGGAGTAAAGGCTGTGATGGCTGACGATGCGTTATACTGTGTTGTGAAGGGGACCGGTGAGGCACTCAAACATCTCGATGTCTACAAAAAAGTTATCACAACTAAAAAATAGCTCACTCTTGGACCGCATAGCATTCCATGCTGTTTGTTTTGAGGGTGACTATGCATTTGCACAGCTGCGTGATGAGCTGGCTAGCACTCTCAACAAAATAGTGATTGCAAGTGACGAGGACCATAAAAACTTTTTAAAAAGTGATGTAGAGGTATTGCAACAATTTCAAAAAACGAGAACCAGTGAAAAGAGATATTTCCTGACCAATTTAAATATACGCAACACAGCAATACAAAATATGCTGCTAAAGGTAGTCGAGGAGCCGAGTGAGAACACTGTCATAATTTTTGTTGTCAGCACTATGAGTGTGGTATTGCCAACGCTTCGTTCACGCTTACAAGTTATCACATTGCCGGCAATAGACGGCGACGTAGAAAAGGAAATAGAAATCGCAAAGAAAAATTTGAATGTGAGCGACTTGGAAAAGTTGCTTTATATAAAAAAGATACGCGATAGCGGCAATGCCAGCGAGAAACAGATAGCAGACTACCTAGCTATTTAGTGTTATAATACATACATGTTTGACTTTAAAGATTTTGATCAAAAAATAGTGGATATTATAGAGTGGCTACAAAGTGAGTTCAAATCAGTGCAGACTGGTCGCGCTACTCCTGTGGTGCTAGACAATGTATATGTTGAGGCCTATGGTTCAACTATGCAGCTGTCTCACTTGGCTAGCGTGACTCTCGAGGATGCAAAGACATTGCGTGTGTCACCTTATGACAAAGGTGGAATAGGTGATATGGAAAAAGCCATCAACGATGCCAATCTTGGTTTGTCAGTATCATCTGACTCTGATGGTCTGCGTGTTATTTTCCCAATGCTAACAACTGAGAGACGTCAACAATATGTAAAGATTATCAAAGAGAAGCTGGAGGAGGCGAGAGTGAGAATGAAGTCAGCTCGTGAAGATGTAAAGAGAAAAATTGAGAGCGGCAAAAAAGAGGGGGACTATGGACAAGATGAAGAGAAAAGATATCTCGATGCATTGCAATCAAAGATAGACAGTACAAACAGTGAATTCGAAGGCTTGTTTAATGCGAAAGAAAAAGACATACTGGGCGAGTAACAAAATCAACATATGAGTATAATTATTTTCTTCCTAGTTCTACTGGTTCTGGTGATGATACATGAGTCAGGACATTTCTTTGCGGCAAAGATATCTAAAATGCGTGTAGAGGAGTTCGCATTCGGATTCCCACCAAAACTATTTGGTAAAAAAGTAGGTGAGACACTTTATGCTTTTAATCTTTTACCAATAGGTGGATATGTAAAGATAACAGGCGAGTCATTTGATGAGGACGAGAGGAAAAATATACAGCACGACAAAAAGGCTTTTCAAAACAGGCCAAAATATTTACAGATATTTGTCTTGTCAGCTGGAGTAATAATGAACTTGGTATTAGCTGTTGTTTTGTTCTCATTTATTTATACTCAGCCGCATCTAGTCTCATCTAGTGATACTGACTATGGCAGCAGGGTGACTGACGCACATATAGTTGTTGTAGGTGTCAGTCCAAATTCTCCTGTCGAGGCAGTAGGTATGATACCAGGGGACAAGATTTTAAATATGTTTACAGGTAAAACAGTTGCCAAGCTGGATAGCTCGGACTCTGTTGTTAATTTTGTAAAAGATCACAATGAGGAGCCGATAACAATAGTGTATGAGAGGACAAATACTGGCAAGGTGTCGACAACAACTCTGCAGGCTGTGTATGGTCTAGTTGATGGCCGCAAGTCTCTCGGCTTTGCAGTTGATCACGCGGGTATGATGTCTCTCGGTTTTGGTGAGGCTGTTGTAAAAGCCACCACAGATACAGGAAAGTTCACATGGCTAACCATGACAGGGCTCGTAGACATTATCAAAAAGGTTGCCAATGGTGAGAATGTTATGAATGCACTTGCTGGTCCAGTAGGAATAGCCAAGATGGTTGGTGGAGCGTCTGAGGCTGGAGCCATCACACTACTCACATTTGTCGCCATACTTTCTATTAACTTGGCAGTATTCAACGCACTCCCAATACCGGCACTCGATGGAGGTCGTATAGTTTTCGTTTTGATAGAGATGATAATCAGGAGGCCACTCAATTACAAGTTCCAATATTGGGCCAACTCGATCTCATTCCTATTCCTCATCGGCCTCATCCTCACAACCACATTCTTTGATATTTTTAGATAGATATTTGTGATATTATAAGCTTATGAAGCAGTCAGAATTATTTACAAAAACAAGGCGTGAGGCGCCAACAGATGAGACATCTAGGAACGCTCAGCTACTTATCCGTGCTGGGTATATACACAAAGAGATGGCGGGAGTGTACTCGATACTTCCATTAGGATTTAAAGTTTTAAATAAGATTAAACAAATAGTAAATGATGAGATGAATGCATTAGGCTCGCAAGAGATAATAATGTCTACTATTCAGAAAAAAGAAAACTGGGAAGTGACTGATAGATGGTCAGATGAAAAGGTGGACGTATGGTTCAAATCAAAACTCAAGAACGATACTGAGATTGGTTTCGGCTGGTCACACGAGGAGCCTATAACTTTTATGGTAAAGGATCATATACAGAGTTACAAAGACTTGCCAGTATTTGTACATCAATTTCAAAATAAACTTCGTAATGAGGTGAGAGCAAAGAGCGGTATCATGCGTTGTCGTGAGTTTGTGATGAAGGACATGTATTCATATTGTATCGATGAGACTAAACATATGGAGTTCTACAACAAAACAATAGATGCGTATATGAATGTTTACAAGAGAGTCGGTCTTGGTGACATCACATATGTTACATCTGCGTCAGGCGGGGTATTTACTGACAAGTTTAGCCATGAGTTCCAAACTATATGTGAGGCAGGTGAGGACAATATATATGTACACAAAACAAAGCCTCTCGCAATAAATGAAGAGGTGTACAGTGAGGAGACACTTAAAAAGCTTGATGCAAAAGCTGAAGAGTTTGAATTAAAAAAGGCGGCTGAAGTTGGAAATATATTTACATTTGGTACTGGCAAATGCGAACAGATAGGTCTTAACTTTACGGATGTCGATGGTATAAAGAAACCTGTTTATCTGGGCTCATACGGGATAGGCGTTACTAGACTACTCGGTGTGATAACAGAAGTGATGAGTGATGATGCAGGTATAGTCTGGCCAGCGTCAGTGGCGCCATTTGCATTACACATGGTTACACTTTTCAAAGATAAAAATGAGGAGGCGTACAAGGTATCAGAGGAAATATATAACAAACTCAAACATGCTGGTGTCGAGGTATTGTGGGATGACAGAGAGGGGGCTGGAGCGGGAGAGAAGTTCGCAGATGCAGACCTACTCGGTATGCCGATGCGTGTGACCATCTCGCACAAGTCACTCCTAGCTGGTGGCGTAGAGTTAAAAGAGAGACGCGAGCGTGACAACAGTAAAGCCGAGATCATCTCTGTCGAACACCTGCTCACAATGTATACAAAGGAGTGTTAGGATTTTAAAAATAAACAAACGCAGCCACCTGGCTGCGTTTTACATTGGATTTACGACCTCCCAGTCACTTTCGTCACCGGTAAGTTTTGTTTGGCGCAGAGCGCTACCGTTACTAGCAAAATACAACGCTCCAGCGAGACCACTTTTGCCGATAGATTTGCGCACAGCAATTAAGTTGAGTTCAGTGCCTACAACTATTTTCGAGTCTCTTACACCAGCTATGTGATCGGCTCGCAGATGTTCCGCTATTTCGACAGGCTTCCACTTTTTTATTACCGGGCACACAATGTGGTCCAACATAAAGTTGATAGTCTGTGCAGCTTCCAGGTCTCCCTCAATCCTTAAGACCGCACTGATCGTGACATCGTTGCTGGTCAAGAAGCTTTTTAGGGACATCCGTCGTTTATGTATGTATGCACTGCTCGCTTTTTCGTCTAGATTGCTTAGGTACAAGATCATGATGATCTCCTGGTGTTGTCTGACACAATCCTATTACAATTCCCATATTTGTCAAGGTTATTTTGCTTTCTCTTTATATGTTAAACTAGCTATATGTTTGAGAAATGGAAGAATAAATTTTCGAATGAGATAGGAATAGATCTCGGTACTGCGAACACTCTGGTGTATGTTCGTGGTGTAGGCATAGTTATCAATGAGCCATCAATAGTAGCAGTGAATGTAAAGACAGACAGAATGGTGGCAATAGGTAATGAGGCTAAACAAATGATGGGTCGCACACCTACACATATCAGATGTGTGCGACCACTAGTGGATGGGGTTATCAGTGACTATGAAGTGACAGAGGAGATGCTCGGCTATCTCATCAACAAGGCGAACAGTATACATAAAAAGTTTTTGCGTCCACGTGTTGTGGTCGGTGTACCAGTTGGTATCACAAATGTAGAGACGAGGGCGGTGTATGATGCGGCGCGCGCCGCAGGCGCGCGCGAGGTGTACATAGTCGAGGAGCCTATGGCCGCAGCCATCGGTATCAGACTGCCTATTCACGATGCAGAGGGGTCAATGATAGTGGATATCGGTGGAGGTACAACTGACATCGCCGTCATCTCACTGTCTGGTATTGTAAAAGCAAAGTCCATCAAGGTAGCAGGAGACAAGTTGAACCAAGACATCATCTCATACGTTCGTGATGAGTTTAAAATGCTTATCGGCGAAAAGACTGCTGAGGAGATAAAAATGCAAATCGGTTCGGCTATGCCTGACGGTGATCCAGAGGACATGAAAGTAAAAGGTCGCGATCTGGTATCAGGGTTACCAAAGGAGGTAACAATAACAGACAGCGATATACGCAAAGCAATGTATAACAGCATCTCGCAAATAGTCGAAGGCATAAAAGAAGTCATAGAGATGACCCCTCCAGAAGTGCTGACTGACATTATGAACAAAGGTATAACATTGGCTGGCGGTGGGGCGTTGATACGCGGATTGTCAGAGCTATTGAGAATACAATTAAAAGTCCCTGTATCGCAGTGTGAAGACCCCCTGACAGCGGTAGCTCGTGGATGCGGAATCATCCTCGAAGATGTCTCTAGATTTAAAGATGTTTTAATAAAAGACCATGTTGATATCGCGTACAGATAGGGGATACTCTCGGTCTAGTAGAGTTAGGAATCTGTCTATAATTTTTGTAGTACTTATTGTTTTATTTTTCTTATTAAGGTCAATCCTGCAACCTGCGTTGCTTGGTGGAGCATCATGGATGTCAAATATTTTTACAAATAAAACCATTGCAAATTTGCAACTTGAAAATGATGAGTTGAAAAACAAATTATCATTAATCGAGTCACTGTCTATCAACACGAGTAGCACAGAGGAGCTTTTAAAAATAGGCATCACTGATTTTGTTCGTGCATCTGTGATAATTAAAAAAATGAATAGCGTCTATGGCAGTGTGTATATTAATAAAGGGTCTGTTGATGGAGTCCAAGTCGATAACATTGTCTTTGCTTCAGGTTTGCATCCTGTCGGATCTGTGGCTGGTGTAGATGAGAAGTTTTCTCGTATTGAGTTATTTACCGCTAGTAACAAAAAGCTGGGAGGGCTGTTGAGATACTCTTCGTCTAGTGAAGAGGTAATAGAGTTGCAAGGTGATGGGGCGTACGGATTTGTGGCGACTGTACCATCCAACTCAAGTATTAAAAATGGAGACAATATATATTTCAACCAAGATCCAGACTTTGTTATAGGTCAAGTAGTAGCGATAGGTTTAAATGAAAACGAAAACAATAAAATAGTTAGAATCAAAAGCTTTTACTCTGTTGCAGGTACCGCCTCTCTTTATATACAAAAATAAAATGCTTTTTATCTATATATTATCTGCTATTTCTTTGATTGTTGATATGACTTTCGCAAATAATGTACCAGTACTCACTTTAGTATTATACTGCACTATATTTATATATTATGTACTTAGGCCATACATCCGTTCGTATTAGGAGATCTAGAAATGAGGTAGACCCAGATGAGGTCTTTGCCGACTCTATGAATATTTCCAAGTTTGACGGAGACATACTCGAAGGTAAATTTGAAAAGCCTCTATCTAGGCCAAGTTTCTTAGTTTTATTTGCAGGTATAACTTTTGTGTTTGCTGTATTTTTTGTAAAAGCTTTTTCTACAGAGATACTCGAGGGCGTACATTGGGCGGAGCTTTCTAGTAATAACTATTTGAAAAACACACCCGTCTTTGCTTATCGCGGTGTTATCAAAGACAGAAATGGTGTGTTGTTGGCTTGGAATGACACTACGACATCAACAGGCACAGTTAGGTCTATACCAGAGAGGAAATATATTAACGATGGAGGATTCTCACACATATTGGGGTATGTCAGTTATCCAAAAAAAGACAAGTCAGGATATTTTTGGCAAACAGAATATATAGGTGCTGACGGTTTAGAAAAACAATATAACAAAAACTTGTCAGGGGTAGCTGGTGAGTTGATTGTTGAAGTGTCTGCTCGTGGGCAAATACAAAATGACAACATTATAAAGCCTCCAACTGACGGTGAGACACTCAATACTCATATCGACAGCCGTGTACAAAATATTTTTTTTAAGCATCTCAAAGAGGCGGTAGATGCCCAAGGCTTTTCAGGGGGTGCAGCGATAATGATGGATGTGAACACTGGAGAGGTGATAGCTATGACTAGTTATCCAGAGTATTCAAACAATATATTTATCAATGCCAGCAGTACAGAAGAAAAAGAAAAAAAGGCTAGATATTTGCTAGACAAATCAAAACCAATGCTCAATCGTGCTATATCTGGGCAAATTGTTCCTGGTTCAACAGTAAAGCCATTCATGGCCTATGCAGCATTGACTGAAGGGGTGATAGATGAATTTAAAAGCATATACAGCAGTGGAGCATTAGTGGTAAAAAATGTATATGGTGGACCAGATACAGTTTTTAAAGATTGGAAGGCTCACGGATATGTAACAGTAAAACAAGCCATCGCTGTATCGTCTGATGAGTTTTTCTATCAAGTTGGTGGTGGATACAAAGATCAGCCAGGTCTCGGTATATCTCGTATAGAAAAATATATGAAAATGTTTGGCTTTGCGTCATCCACCGGAGTTGACCTACCATCTGAAAAGTCTGGAGTAGTGCCATCACCAGAATGGAAAAAGAAAAATTTCGAAGATGGTGACTGGCTACTCGGCAACACATATCATACATCCATTGGACAGTATGGTTTTCAAACCACACCACTCGAGCTGGTCAGGTCTATATCTGCTATTGCTAATGGAGGCACACTCGTCACGCCGCATTTGGTTGGGAACGCCTCTCCAGCTAGCAAGTTAGAACTGAATGCTAACTCATTGCGTATAGTGCGTCAGGGAATGCTCATGACAGCTGGTGAGAGTGGTACAGCTCACTATTTCCAAGATTTACCATTCACGATTGGCGCAAAGACTGGTACGGCCCAGCTCGGTTATAATAACGAGAGGGTCAACACCTGGTCTACAGGATATTTCCCATATGATA
>CAYJDH010000009.1:0-1472 GCA_964368915.1 uncultured Candidatus Saccharibacteria bacterium | reverse complement strand
GGTTATAATAACGAGAGGGTCAACACCTGGTCTACAGGATATTTCCCATATGATAATCCCAAATACGCATTTGTATATGTTATGGAAAGTGGACCTTATACCAACACTTTGGCTGCATCAAAGATAATGAGGGCTATATTTGGTGATATGTTGCTGGAGACTCCAGAGTATACGAAGTAGCTGTATTGTGGTATAATATTGCCTAATATGAACAAAGAATACATAACATTAGAGAAAAAGGGCGAACTTGAAAATGAGCTCAAAGACTTGGTTACTGTAAAGAGAAAAGAGATAGCTGATGCTCTCGAGTATGCAAAGTCACTCGGTGACTTGTCAGAGAATGCTGAGTATCATCAGGCTCGTGAGGATCAAGCCCGCCTCGAGGACCGTATAGCAGAGATAGAGTATATTTTAAAAAACGCAGAGGTAGCCGAGAGACATCATGCAGGTGTTGTTGAGGTTGGTACTGTTGTAAAGGTTAAAAAGTCTGGCAGCACAAAAGAGATAACATATACATTGGTTGGTAGTGAGGAGGCGGACATACCAGAGGGTAAGGTATCTAATGAGTCACCACTAGGAGGGGCATTAATGGGTAAAAAAGTTGGCGAGTCAGCAACTATAAAAACTCCAAAAGGTGAAGAGGTGACATATAAAGTTATCGCGATAGATTAATAGTGTTATACTTCTCGTATGGCGTCTATTGATGAGTTAAAACAGGACAGATTGGAAAAGCTGGAGGCACTCGAGGCTAATGTGTCTGCATATCCTAGCGATGTGGATGACTATGTTTTCATATCTCAATTTTTAGAAAAGTTTGATGCTGCTAATACTGGTGAGTACACATTGGTTGGGCGCGTGATGACTATGCGTAGTTTTGGAGCTCTGGCTTTTGCAAAGCTTTTTGATGGCACAGCCACTACACAGATAGTTTTCGAAGAGGAACGTAATGCTGAGGCTATAAAGTTTTTGGCGGAGTATGTTGATGCAGGGGACTTTGTTGAGGTTAAGGGTAAATGTTATGTCACTAAAAAGGGCGAGAACTCACTACTCGTTGACGGTATCAAGATGCTTTCAAAGTCACTGTTACCACTGCCTGACAAACACGCGGGACTCGTGGACGTGGAGGAGAAAATGCGCAAGAGATATATTGATATATTGCAGGATGAAAATCTGCGAGACATGCTGGTCAAAAAGGCCAAGTTTTGGAATGTGGTGCGTACATTTTTAAATGAGAACAAATTTTTAGAAGTCGAGACTCCTACAATTGAGACCACAACAGGAGGTGCTGAAGCGAGGCCTTTTAAAACACATCACAATGACTTTGATATGGATGTATACATGCGTATATGTGTCGGTGAGCTGTGGCAAAAGAGATTGATGGCGGCGGGACTGCCTCGCACATTTGAAATAGGTAGAGCGTATAGGAATGAGGGGTCATCTCCGGAGCATTTGCAGGAGTTCACCAATTGCGA
>CAYJDH010000008.1:25796-29516 GCA_964368915.1 uncultured Candidatus Saccharibacteria bacterium | reverse complement strand
CGCCCCACCCCAGCAAAGCGCCAACAATCATTACGATAGGTATATACACAAGAACCTCTTCAAATATACGAATGAACAAAACCAGTATAACAATATTATACTAGTTTTGTCAAGTGCTCCGTGAGTAGGGATCGAACCTACGACCAATTCCTTAACAGGGAACTGCTCTACCGCTGAGCTATCACGGAATATATACTTTTATTGTGAACTATCATCTACCGCTTGCGTCTTTCGCCTGGTGGCTACAGACATCTTCGAAGCCAAGCTTCTCGAGCTACACGGAATGATAACTTGTACAAAAGTACTGCTAAAATATAACAAAAAAACTTCTAAAAAGCAACAACTTGGATAGCTTTTAAATATTTTGCCTAGGCTATATCTATATCCAAAAATACTGGAGCGTGATCAGAGCCTAAAATATTTACATCATGCCAGACGTTTTTGTTCGGAACATTAACATACTCAGAAAGCATTTTTTTGTCTCTTATCCTGCCAATTATGTTTTTGCTCACCAGAATATGGTCTAAGCGTTGATGCTTTTTTTCAAAAATATAACTATAAAAAGACACATCATCAGCTGGGAATACATCACTCAACTCATCATAATACTCTGCCAATCTGGACTTGCCCCTCAAGATACTCATACGTCTAGAAAATGTATCTGTATTAAAATCTCCGACCATTATCACATCGTGACCTTGATCTATATCTTTTGTCAAAATCTTTTTGAGAGCATAAGCCTCTGCCATACCCGTCAACTCACCGAGAAAATGACCCCTCGCTACATCTATACTATTTTTAGGCTCTACATCTCCTCCGTCTTCATCCTTCAGAGCAGATGGCAGTTGAGCCTTTAAATGCACACAATAAATATTTGTGTTGCCGAGATTGGTTTTTATATGGACTCTTTTTTGTACCAAAAATCTATCACTGATGCCCGGCTCACCTGATACAAAAAGAGGTATCTCTAATTTATCCACCATCACTTCTTCACAATTTACAACACTTCTAGCAATACAAGAGTTGAAAATACCTCGCCTGTCAGCCTTTGTGTTAAAAACAAATGCCCCCTCTCCGAAAACTTTAACAGCCAACTGTTTTACCATTTCCTCTGATCCAGCCTCAATCAGGTAAACAATGTCTGGATCTTGTTTTTTTATATTCTCAGAATAAAAATTAAGCCTGTCAGTTACATACCTCTTAGAAGAATCAATATTGTCAAAAAAGCCGTTTTTCAAAAAGTATTCCGCGTCAAAAAAGTTATATATATTCCAAGACAGTATTTTCATGTTGCTAATAATAACATATTTGCAATAGTTTGCAGTTATGGTATTATCTATGTATGCAATCTCTCATCCTAGCGGTGAACGTAATCTTATCGGTTATCCTAGTTATACTAGTTTTAATTCAGAGGTCTAATACTGACAACAATGGAGCTTTTTCAGCTGATTCGTCAGTGGGAACATATCGTAGACGTGGAGGCGAACTGTTACTATACCGAGCAACAATAGTAGTATCTATACTATTTGCTGTGTCTTTGGCAATACACGCTTTTCTGAAATAAGCCAAAAACAATAGATATCGTAAAAAGATATGCATTCATAAACATATATGAATGATCACAACGAAATATCAAGCTACGCTTTTTTGAAAAAAGCTGGTTTAACAGTAAAACAAACACCTCCAGAAAAGGCTTTTTATGCTGGGGTGTCTATACTGGTTGCCCTACTCTGTGTATTGATAGCGACTGGCATATATTTACGC
Source organism: uncultured Candidatus Saccharibacteria bacterium (assembly GCA_964368915.1). Taxonomy (GTDB): domain Bacteria; phylum Patescibacteriota; class Minisyncoccia; order Phycocordibacterales; family UBA5272; genus JAUPVO01. The sequence goes on along the minus strand of CAYJDH010000008.1, from coordinate 27,752 downwards.
AGCAAGACTGTCGTGGTGCCAGCTTATAACACAACATTGTCAGTGGGAACCATCGAGCAACCCAGATACTTTACACCTATATACGCCAGCCAAGATACTGAGAAAATAATCTCTGGACTACTTTATGCTGGATTGTATAAAAAGACCTCCGACAGCACATATGTATATGACTTGGCCAGCAATATAACAAAGAGCGAATCAGGAACGGAAATAGACATTACTTTGCGTGATGATATATCTTTTGCAAATGGAGACCTGATAACAACTGACGATGTTATATTCACATACAAATTACTATCTGACCCCCAGGTGAGATCTGTAGACAAAGTACGCTATGAAGGACTAGAGTTTGAAAAAGTATCTGATACGAACTTTATAATACATTTAAAAAAGGCGTTTCCTTTTGTTGAGGAGTTGTTAACAGCAGGTATATTGTCTCAAAAAGAATATGCAGACAAGAGTTTGGATAACTTTGTAATATCAGAACTAAATCAGGACTCTGTTTCTAGCGGTATGTATGAGGTAAATGGCAAAATATTGGATAATGGTGGTAAATTGGAAAAACTTGAGTTGGTTTCAAATGCTAACTATAAAGGCAAACGTCCTTATATCAAATACATCGATATATATTATTACCCTAACAAGAGCGACATCAGCAAAGCGTTTAACAATCAGGATATAGATATTATTTTTGACGCTGACACAGAAATCAAAAATGCAATCACAAAGAAAAACTACTTAGAGACTGTATATACTCTCCCTCGCGTTGTGGCTATATTTTTAAATGGCAACAAAAAGGATAGCTTTGCAAAAAAATACATCAGAGAGGAAATATACGAAGCCATAGATAGAAATACTTTTTTAGATCAAGGTCTGCCAACATATGACATGTTACCAGGTAGCGAGAGACTGGCGACATCATCTGTCACAGAGTACTCGACCAGCACATTTACTCTAACATTGCCTGACATGGACAGACGCATAGATGTAGCAACAAAAATCAAAGACATGTTATCTCTAAAAGGTATCACTGTAAACCTTGATATAAAAGATCAGACCGAGCTCAATCAAAACATTATACGCAATCGTGACTATGAGGCGATACTTGGTACAATAGAAATACAAAACTCTAGTGACCTTTACGCCTTTTGGCACTCTTCACAACGTAATGCACCGGGACTCAATATCTCCAGCTACACCAGCAAGACATTTGACAGTAACTTAGAAAACATAAAAACATCTGCCAACTCTACAAATGTACAAATATATCTGGACGCCTTGCGAGATGAATTTTATAGCGAGTATCCATATATACCTCTATACACCCCGACTCGTCAGGTGATATATAGGGATAATTTAAAAGCAGTATTCCCCAAACATACATCAACATCCAGAGACTTGATAACAGACATAGACAACTGGTACAACAGTACAGAAAAAGTCTGGAGCATATTTAACAAAGAAAACATTATAAACAAAATCTATACATTATTACATTAAAACTATGAGAAATTTCCAAAGACCGCAAAGATACAACGACAGACCGCAAATTAGACGTCCCCTACCTGACTTGGCACCAAATACTATACGCATACTTGGTCTAGGTGGCAACGAGGAATCTGGACGCAATATGTGGGCCATAGAGTACCGCGACACTATTGTTGTGCTCGATGGTGGTATACAATACAGCGCCCTCAAAACTCCGGGTATTGATTTTATTTTGCCAAATCCAAGCTACTTAAAAGAAAAGAAACACAAAGTAAAAGCAATCATCGCAACCAGCCCACACATGGATCATGTTGGTGCCATCCCCTATTTTGCCACTGACTTTCCGCAGGCAACCATTTACGCTCGCAATGTGACAGGAGAAATAATCAAACAACGCGCCGAAGCTCTCAACAAAAAAATAGATGACAGTATATTCCCAATCGAGGAACAAATGTCTATTTCTGTGGG
>CAYJDH010000008.1:19286-25696 GCA_964368915.1 uncultured Candidatus Saccharibacteria bacterium | reverse complement strand
AAAAAATAGATGACAGTATATTCCCAATCGAGGAACAAATGTCTATTTCTGTGGGATATCTCAATTTACGTTTTTGGAATATACACGAGGACACCCCTGGTGAATTGGCTGTATCTATCGAGAGCAACTATGGTGACATAGTATATATGTCTAGCACTCAAATCCTAGGTAAAGAGGAGGCCTTTAAACATTTTGAAGATAGAAATGTAATGTGTCTGCTTGCCAGCTCTGGGAATGCTGATCAAAACTTCTCAGCCCCCAAAGAAGAAGGTATATATACAGGCCTCGCAACAGCTATACACAATGCCCCAGGAAGAGTATTTGTAGGTACATTTGCTAGTCACCCAGAACGTATTAGATTCATACTTGATATGTGTAATCAGCTGGATAAAAAAGTTGTCATAGACAGTGCTGTTATCGAGCAGCTGGTACGCGCAATAAAGATCGCATACAACACAAACATATATGACAAAGTCATAATAGATCAAAAAGAGGCTCAAAATTTCCCAGATAACAAATTGGTATATCTAGTAGCCAAAACAGAAGGTGACGAGCTTTATAATCTAGAAAAGATTTCTAATAACACTCACCCTATTCTGTCATTTGTGGAGGACGACACTGTTATATTTGCCACACACTCTATAGTACACAATCAACGCCAGGCACAAAACTTAAAAGACAAACTGTCTCGTGTAGGAGTGCATATCATTCACTATCGTGCCACAGAGATCAATCTATACAGATACGGTCATCACGAAGACTTGGAATTCATACACAGAAAAATACACCCTACGTATTTTATACCTATGCATGGTTATCACTATATGTTGCGCGTTCATGCTGATATCGAGTACAAGCTGGGCAATCGCGAGCAAAATGTGATCATCCCTGATAACGGCAGTGTCATCGAGCTGAGCGACGAAGGTAAAGTCATAACTATGCTGCGCGACAAAGTCGACACAGATATGATAGTTGTAGACGGTGCATCAGTTGGCAAGATACAAGACGTGGTCATGCGTGATCGTGAGACTCTCGGTGAACAAGGTATATTTGTAATGATTGCCATCATAGACACACATCTTCACAAATTGAAAAAGTCTCCAGACATAGCCTCAAGAGGGTTCGTATACACAAAAGAGTCTCAAGTCTTGATGCTCGAGGCCCGCGACACTATCAAAAGTACTATTGATGCATATCTAGAAAAACACAAGGTCTTTGAGGCTGATGATTTGAAAGAGGTATTGCAATCAGTGGTTGGTAAATTCTTGATGCAAAAAACAGCAAAGGAACCAGTAGTCATCCCAGTTATCATCACAGTTTAATTAAAAAAATATGCAAAATAATCAGAACAACAATCAAAACAATAACGCTGGAAAATGGAATCCAAATGACAAGCGCCCAATAGCGCCCCCAAAAGCATTTTCTCCTGCAAAGCCTATAAATAACGCTCCAGCAAAACCTCAAGCAACACCAAACCAAGGTGCGGCTAAACCAAAACGAAAAAAGGAACGTAAAATAGTGCAGCCAGTTTTCGAGTCACGTCTAGGGCCTGAAAATGAAACATCTCATATTCCCCCACTCGCGGACGGAGATATACGTATCATGCATATGGGAGGTGTGGAGGAAATAGGACGCAACATGAGTATGGTGGAGTACAAAGACTCTATAGTCATAGTTGACTGTGGTGTGCAATTTAGTGAGACCAGTACTCCTGGTATTGATTTTATCTTGCCGAATACAAAATATTTGGAGGAGCGCAAAGACAAAATAAAAGCCATGCTGATAACTCACGGACATCTCGATCATATCGGGGCTATACCATATATCATGCCACGTATCGGCAATCCGAAAATATACGCGCGCAACTTTACAAATCTAATGATACGCAAACGCCAAGAGGAGTTCCCATATCTTGATGATTTGAAAATAGAAATAGTAGAACAAGGTCAAAGCATACAGCTCGGTGACTTGTCTGTTAGATTTTGGGCCGTCAGTCACGCCATACCGGACGCGATGGGTATCATAATCGAGACACCTCATGGTGACATAGTACACACTGGTGACCTGCGTCTCGAGCACAATGAAAATATACCGACAGATAGAGAGTTGGATAATTTTAACGTGTTCAAAGGCCGCAAGATATTGTGTCTCATGACAGACTCTACTAACTGTGAGCAAGCGGGATTCTCAATATCTGACTCTGTGGTTTACAAAAACTTGGAGGCTGTTATACGTGACACTCCTGGACGCCTCATTGTTTCTACTTTCTCTTCTCAGGTAGAGCGTATGCTTTTCATGCTAGAAATGTGTGAGAAATACGGTCGCAAAGTTATAGTCGAGGGACGCAGTATGAAAACCAACATCGAGGTAGCCAGACTGGCAGAGATGTTAAAAGTAAAACCAGAGACACTGGTACCACTCGAGTCCATCGGTGACTATGCTCCTAATCAAATAGTAATACTTGCTACCGGTGCCCAAGGTGAGGAGTTCGCAGCCCTAGGACGTATAGCCAACAAGACACACAAATACATCAAGCTGAACAAGTTTGACACCATACTCATGTCTTCATCTATTGTCCCGGGCAACGAGCAACCAGTACAAAAATTAAAAGACAATCTCTCTCGCCAAGGCGCACATCTGATACATTACAAAACATCTGACATTCACTCGTCTGGTCACGCTAATGCTGGAGAGCTGGCTTGGATACACAACGCCATCAATCCTAAATACTTCATCCCTGTTCACGGTTATCATTACATGTTAACAGTACATCGTGATGTGGCTATTGCTAGAGGCATGCCGAAAGAAAACATAGTAGTGCCCGACAATGGTATGGTAATAGAGATACGTGAAAATGGTGAGAAAATAGTAACTCTCGACGAGCGTGTTTCAAATGACATCATAGTAGTAGATGGTACAAATGTTGGTAAGGTCCAAGATACAGTATTAAAAGACCGTGACAACTTGCGCGAAGAGGGTATATTTATTATCATCGCCATCATCGATACTCATCTTCACAAATTAAAGAAATCCCCAGACATAGCCTCAAGAGGGTTCGTATATTTAAAGGAGTCTCAGGAGCTGCTACGCGAATCACGTACACTGGTTAAAAATATAATTGACACTCATCTCGCAAATAACAAAGAGATACAAATGGAGGAATTGAAAAAGGAAATACTCAGCAAAGTATCCACAATACTGACAGAGAAAACATCAAAAGAACCTGTGATTGTCCCCGTAATTATAACCATATAGTAGGTTATAATTAACTCATCATGATATCAGAAGCAAAAAGAAAATTGTTAGTAGTTGGATTTGTCGTAACGCTACTTTACTCATTACATTTTGCTATACCACTGTATGTGAACTCGATAATGCTGGGCACTATGTTTTCAAAAGCTGGCGTCAGTATTATCATCATGTTGGCTGCTATATCCGCCCTATTAGTCACAACACATTTAGGACAAACCATCAAAAAGTATCACAATTACAAGACGACTCTCATGTTGTTATTTGTAAGCATTGTTAGTACGGCTATGATTGGCCTCGTCAATATTCCATTGCTCGTTGCCCTGTTCTATATTTTACATTTCTCTTGTGTTGCGGCACTATTTATAATGGTTAACCTATACATTGAGGAGTTCACAGATGTAGACGAAGAGGGTGCGACTCGTGGTATGTTTTTGACACTACTTAACACTGGTATATTGGTGGCACCACTGGTGGCAGGAGGCATAGTTAACACCAGCGGATTCATGGGTGTATACATTATCAGTGCTCTGTGTCTCATTCCTGTTATATTCTTGATGCGTAGATTTTATGCTCATGTTCGTGAACCAAAATACTTAAATGTGAATTACAAACTCGCAATACGTGAGGCACTCATGAACAAAAATATATACGGAGCACTGGTGGCATTGCTCGCCCTCGAGTCATTTTATGTTCTCATGAGTGTGTATTCTGGTATATATATAGTTGAGACCATTGGTATACCATTGCCTGTCTATCTGGGTGTTATCATGCCATTTGCCCTCATCCCATTTGTGATATTGCCATATGGCCTCGGCAAACTCGCAGACATCCGAACAGGAGAAAAAGAAATGATGATTGCAGGACTAACCATGATAGGCCTATCTACTATTTTTATATCTTTTGTGACAAGCCAAAATCCACTCACTTGGGCTGTTGTATTGTTTATTGCTCGTTTCGGATCAGCTATGCTCGAGGCTATGATATTTAGCTATTTCTTTAAACGTGTAGACAGATCAGATATTGGACTGGTCGCCCTATTTGGCAGCATACGCACGCTGGCATTTATATTTGTACCTCTTATCGGGTCACTAGTATTTATCTTTATAGATGGGCTGCAAACTGTATTTATATTTGGAGGCATAGCAGTACTTTTCGCGATAATACCAGTATTAAAAATACGCGACACATTATAAAATATGAATGAACACATTATAAAAACAGAAACGAGAGCCAACAAAGCCATAGCTGACCTAGGTATATGTTCTCGTCGTGAAGCAGACAGACTGATACAGTCTGGTAAAGTAGTGGTAAATGGCAAACAGATAACACTCGGTCGCGTACTGATGCCAGGTGACAGATTAACAGTCAAATCAGAGGCAAAAAGTCTACGCTATGCCCTGTATTACAAGCCCCGCGGCGAAGTGACCGGCGAGAATAGCAAAGAGGTATTGGGTGGCCTGCATCCAGTTGGACGCCTAGACAAGGAGTCTGATGGACTACTGATATACACCAACGATCATCGTGTAGTGGATGCCCTGCTCAATCCTAAAAATAAAATCGAAAAGGAGTATAGGGTTAATATAAGAGAAAAAGCGACACCAAGAGTAGAGCGCATATTGATGGAGGGTATCAGCACCCAAGAGGACACCTATGCCCCAGTTAAAAAAGTATTCATACACGATGACGGTATGACAGTTGATGTTACTCTGACCGAGGGCAAGAAACACGAGATACGCCGCATGATGAATGCACTCAACTTAACCATCAACTCTCTCACTCGCACCCGTATCACTTTCCTATCCAACAAATATTTGCGTCCAGGCCAAGCCAAAGACCTCACCGACATCGAGCTAGAAAAGCTTTTTAAAATATTAAAGCTCGAACAGATATAATTCTTAACTGGTGTAGCTGTGGCCTACTGCTTCGTCTTCCTCGTCAGCATCGGCGTCGGCTATGGTGGCGTGTACTCGTCCGTCTATGTGGTTGGCTGGGGCGTATACGGTGTATATTTTCACATCCTCCTCACCCACATTGATAAAGTTATGCTGTGTACCAGGAGTGACCACAACCACATCGCCAGCGCTCACAATATGTGACTCATGATCCAGTACACATTCACATGTGCCAGACAGGAAAAATAATGTCTGCTCTACATGCTCATGCTTCTCACTTCCTACCTCGCTTTTTGGCGGAATGCTCATTACCACGAGTTGTGACTTTTGACCAGTAAATAGGACTTTTCTAAAGTTGCTATTATTCGCAGCCTCCAAGATAATATTTGTTTTGTATGACATGTGTTTATTTTTGAATACCTTCTCGTACAGCTGTTGGGAAAAATCCCAAATAAACAAACATAACCAGATTAATAAATGGAACATAGCTAAGAATAATAAACCAGCCTGACTTATTTAAGTCGTGAAGCCTTTTAATACCTGCTATAACTTTACAGTATGTAAGGAAAATAAGAGAGAATAGTAAAAATGCTGCTTGAGAGTCACTTACAGTTTCCTCTGACAAGAAGAACCAGTTTACTAAAGGTATGTAAGCTATAACACTAGCCATCCACCAATCAAAGACCCCTATTCTACCGCTTGAATTCCAAAATAATTTTTTAAGATAATTTAAAAATTTCATATATAAATTATACCACCATTTATTTCCCGAACAAGCTACTATGTGTTCCAATATCTAGAAGATCAAGGGTTAAGATGTCATTTTCTATTTTATAAATTAAAAGTAAGTCTGGGGCCAAATGACATTCTCTTTTGTCTTTATGATTACCAGACAACATATGGTCTTTGTATTTTACTGGTAAATCTATTTGACTAGCAAGCATGAACAAAACATAGTCAAAAATATCTTGTTTAAAATTTTTATGTTTCTTTACTCTCTTAAATGAAGTCTTAAAATTCCTAGAAACTTTAACTTCTAACATATTACCAAGTGCGAACCATTTTCAAAAAGTCTTCTACTTTATAAGACTTTGCTTTTGACACAGACTTTACTGCTTTTTTCATAGTGTTATTGAAATGATTGGTATATGTTGTTACCATTTTTAAATTATAATACTAGATCCAAATAGATGCAAGCACCCCCAACGTACTGACATATATGTGGATAGTATATCATGACGAATTACACACAGGTGCTACAATTTA
>CAYJDH010000008.1:14155-19186 GCA_964368915.1 uncultured Candidatus Saccharibacteria bacterium | reverse complement strand
TGACATATATGTGGATAGTATATCATGACGAATTACACACAGGTGCTACAATTTATATTAGACGTGTTCACTGCTTAATGTAAAAATAAAACTAATTAAAAATGGCAAAAACAAAATTCGAAGTTTATAAAGATGGAAAAGGTACGTACCGATGGAGACTGCTTGCGCAAAATGGTGAGCCAGTAGCCATGGGTGGTGAAGGTTTCAAGGAGAAACGCGGAGCCATGAATTCAGTTAAAAAATTGAAAGATTGGGCAAACACGACAAATGTCGTAGACATTGAAAAAGCAAAAGAGGAGGCTGCGAAAAACAAAGCCAAACCAGCTGCAAAGAAATCTACAAAACCTGCGACAAAGAAACCCGTCGCAAAACCTACAGCTAAAAAAGCTGTAAAAAAGGCAGCAAAGAAGGTTGCTCCAAAGCCTGAGTCAAAGATTACCCCGGTAATCTAGTTTCAGAAAATAAAAACAAGCTCCTGACGAGGAGCTTGTTTTTATTTTATATCGACACTATTTTTCATTGATTGGATTATCTCTCTAAATGTCACGCCAGAGGCTGTAAATGCCTCGTGTAGCATTGATCCAGGTATATATCTAGGCTTTGTAGATACGTGGACCAGGACAAAGCCGTTTTTGTTTTTAACAAAATCATACACAGCGAGCGGTGCATCCAAATGCATATGTACGCTGTTAACCATTTTCTTCAGAGTCTCTTTCTCTTCTTCATTCAAACTCTGAGATCTGACAAAATTATTCTTGCCATACTTTTTAAAGCTCTCCATTATGCTCGGTATATATACCTTCTCTCCTCGCAGATTGCTGACTGCAGCGACATGATATGTCCTGCCTCGCACCTCACCGTCTACTATTGGTGTGTCATTACGTTTTTGTATTTCTTTTATATATTCCAATGACTCTGTTGGGCTGTATGTGAATATGGTTGGCAACTTTTTATTCTGACTTTTGATAACCAGCGGCACATGCAAATTGCGCCACATATCATGCATATCAGCCTCACCTATTTGTTTCGATACTATGGTGTAATTTGGATACTGTATGCCAAGTTGGAACAATAGTCTGCGCAAATTATCCACCTTTGGCTCTGGCTCAAAAACTTTCTTGATCTGCATTTTGCGAACCAGCGGCACATGATCATGCTCTTTTGTGGTGTTGATGATAATGTCCACATGAGGGAGAGTGTGATGTGGAGTTGTCTTTATACCTCTCTCATACCAGTCACCATTTTCATCTATTGTTATATCTGTTACCTTATCCTCACCGAGACGCAAATCTGCCAATATCTCCACCGCTGACAAGTGTGAGTCATATTCTCTTGTTCTACCACCACGTATGACAGCTATATTCATAGACTAATTGTAACACTTTTTATCCTTCTACCAGTCCAGTGTTCCACCAGTTTTGTACTCGGTGACGCGAGTCTCAAAGAAATTCTTTTCTTTTGATAGGTCCACCGCCTCACTCATCCATGGGAATGGATTGTGTGATCCGTATTGTATAGGCAGTCCTACGCGTTGCAATCTGCGGTCTGCGATATGCTCGATGTATTGTTTAAATCCATCAGCATTCAGTCCAAATATTCCTTTTGGAAATACATCTTGGGCAAATTGATACTCGAGCTGTACAGCCTCACGTATCAGATTGACTATTCTAGTTTGGAACTCCTCTGTCCATAGCTCTGGCTGCTCCTCCTTGATAGTGTTGATCATGTCTATACCAAAATTGAGATGCGCTGACTCATCACGCATAATATATTGTATTTGCTCTGCAGAGCCTGGCAATTTGTTTTGGCGCTGGAAACCAAACATAACAGCAAACGAAGAGTAAAAGAATATACCCTCCATGATGAGTGAGAACACACAGATGTTCTCGAGGAATTTCTGATCGTTTTCAAATGTGCCAGTCTTAAAATCATTACGCATTATGCCCTCATTAAAACTGAGTATGAATCTATCTTTGTTATATATTGCGTCCACCTCACGATACATATTGAATATCTCTGCACCGTCCAGTCCGAGTGACTCCACAATGTATTGATAGGCCTGTGTATGTATAGCCTCCTCATAACCTTGGCGTAAGAGATACATACGAGCCTCTGGGCTAGTGATGTGTTTGTAGAATGCGAGCACGATATTGTTCGCAGCGATAGAGTCAGCAGTCGAGAAGAATCCGATAACCATCTTTAGGGCGTGCTTCTCATCTGGAGTCAAAAATGTCTGACTTCTCCACTGCTCGATGTCGAGCTGCATTGATATCTCGGTTGGCAGCCAGTGATTTGCATTACCAACATTGTACGCATCCCATGCAAATGTGTGTTTGAGTGGGTGCAGCTGTATCACATCTGCATTCTTGCCATTGATAAGCTTTCTGTCATTGATAGATACACGTCCAGCATTTCTGTTTAACGCCTCTGCTATTTCACCTACTACCATTGCCCCACTTGTTGTATTCTCATTCATATTTTTTGATATTATTTTTAATAAAATTAAACTTCGAGACCGCAAAACCCTCCCACTTATTTATAAGTTTATTTTACCATTTTCGTTCCCATTTATAATACAATATGGAGTCAAGATGGGGACAGGAAAAGCCTTATAAAACAAGGCTAAAACTACCTATTCAAATAGGTGATAGATGCCTGCAAAGCCGTAGCAATACATACCCATATTGTGTATGGCGCGAGCAACGCCGCTGTCCATTTTGAGTATGGGAATATATAGTAAACGAGGGCGAAACATGAGACCAAAATGAGAACGATATCAACCATAGCGAGAGGCAAATTACGCAGTCCAAACTGTATAGGTGTAAATATCACATTTACAAAAATATTAAACAGGAAAATATAGAAAATATATTTGGGCCACGCGCTCGCTCCGCTCGCGCCAAACGTCCTCCATGTTGTATATGCAAATGCGATAGCAATCATCACATACAACACGCTCCACACCACCCCAAACACACTCGGCTCCGGTGCCCACCCCGGCTTTACCAGCTCCATATACCACCCCTGTGTTGTGTTTGTGTTCATGAGGTAAGTATAGCACCCTATTTATTTTTATTTAGTATGTATAAAATTGATAAAATTACAATTTCTAACGGAATAGATATGGCAAGAAAAGTATACACGGCCTCAAGAAAAGATTCCGCCCTTAAGGTGCTACTCGCCGTAGAAAAAATAGTAACTAGTCCAACAATTACGGTTATAAGAGTTATTGTATGCTGATTAAATTCTTTCTTTGCATTTTGTACACCTTCTTGTATGTTTTTATTTGAATGCAAAATACTTTGTATACGATACTCGTAACTTTCAATAAAATTTTGAAACTCCGGGGTTCTGTAAGAAGCACGCATGACTTTAATAACTTCTACAGCTTCTCTATACCTACTCTCATCAATCAAAATATCTAGATATTTACGCTCCAAGTTAAAAGGTATCCAGGATCCTCTGATAATACCATCTTCCGAGTAGTTAACATCAAGAACTACACCATATTCGTTCTTTGATAGTTTAATTTGCTTCAAGAGCTCTTCTTCATTTGACCAAAAATAATCTTTTAAACTTTTTACACTCGGCATACTACCGATGGGAGACGTTATAACATCTTGATACATGTTTTCTTTTTTATTGGCACCCGTCGCAGGTTACCTCTGGAGCGGCGGTGATATTGTACACAGGCTTTGTTAGTGGCGCTGTTGCTGGTGCACTCATGCGTTGCGACTGCTGCATAGCTGGGGCAACGGCCTGTGGGATGGACTGCTCGATCTTTATCTCTTGCATCGGCTGCATGATAGATATTGGAGATGGAGTCATAGCTGGAGTCGGTGTCTGCTCTATCCCCTTCACATCTGTTGTTGGTGTGCCACCACGTTTGTGTGTTGACCCGAACTCGGCTGTCGAGACTGTAGACTTTTCAACTTGTGATGCGCCTAGTGAGCGTAGATAGTATGTGGTCTTTAGTCCCATCTTCCAAGCGTATTCATAGATGTTCGCGAGTTCGCGTCCTGATGTACCACTGTAGTAGACGTTGAGTGACTGAGACTGGTCTATCCATTTACCACGGAATGCAGCTGTACGGATGAGCCACTTTGGATCTATTTCAAATACCTCTTTGTATTTGTCTTTGAGGTCCTGAGGGATAGATGCGATAGCGCGTACTGATCCGTCATTGTATTTGAGTTGGCCGAGCACCTCATAATCCCAGAGGCCGCGAGATTTGAGATCTTTGACCAAGTATGGGTTGATAACTATAAAGTCTCCATTCATGTTGGCCTTTACATAGATGTTTTTGTATATAGGCTCGATACATGGGATAGTACCAACAATGTTGGAGATGGTCGCTGTCGGAGCGATAGCCATACAGTTACTGTTGCGCATACCGTATGCCTTCACAGCAGATCGTACTGCTGTCCAGTCCATCTTGCCATCCTTGCTAACGTCTATGATGTCATGACGAGACTCCTCCAAAAGCTTGAGAGTGTCCTGTGGAAATAGACCTCTGTCCCATTTACTTCCAACATATGACTCATATGTACCACGCTCGCGAGCCAGCTCGGCACTAGCGAGTATCGCATTGTAACTGATAACCTCCATAGACTCATCTGAAAATACTACTGCGTCCTCAGAATCAAAATTGATATCAAGTTTGTACAGTGCATCGTGGAATCCCATCACGCCTAGTCCCACTGGTCTGTGGCGCATATTACTAGTCTTTGCCTCAATAGTCGGATAATAGTTAACATCGATAACATTGTCGAGCATACGCATAGCAGTCTTGATAGTCTCTGCTACCATAGCCTTGTCGAACACTCCATTATTAACATGCACCTCATAGTTGAATGAGCCCAAGTTACACACCGCTGTCTCCTCTAGATTATTGTTAAGAGTGATCTCGGTACACAAATTAGAATTGCGAACTATACCTGCGTGATCCTGTGGTGAGCGTACATTTGATGGATCCTTCCAAGTTACCCATGGATGACCTGTCTCGAAAAGCATAGTGATGTGTTTCTTCCA
>CAYJDH010000008.1:11413-14055 GCA_964368915.1 uncultured Candidatus Saccharibacteria bacterium | reverse complement strand
ACAGTCACGTCATTAGCAACTTTTAAGAATGGGATGATACCGTTAGACTTGATACCACTACCTTTTACTAGTGATCCGCTCGCGCGCACATTGGTCCAATTTGTACCTATTCCTCCAGCCCATTTTGATAGCTGTGCATTGTCACCGTAAACCTTGAAAATACTTTCGAGACTATCTCCCACGCTGTTTAGATAACAACTAGACAGCTGCGCATGATGAGTACCAGAGTGGAACAGTGTTGGTGATGATGGTACAAATCTCATTGTAGACATGATGTTGTAGAACTCAATAGCCTTTGCATTTCTATTCTCCATCTTCTCGCCTAATGCTATACCCATAGCTACACGCATCCAAAATCCCTGGAGGTCCTCGAGTATGCGACCAGTGTCATTGGTATCACGATAGAAATATCTCTCATGCAAAGTCTGTGTACCCATGTACATCATGAGATCATCACGTTTGTAGTCGAGAGTCTTTGAAAGTAGAGACAAGTCAAACCCTGCCATCTGTTTATCCAGATATCCACGGTCAACTCCAAAGTTAATGTTTTTTATAAATGTCTCACGCAATGTGTCATGAAGTTTGCTGTGATCCTTGAGGCCTGACTGTGTGAACTCGATATACACCTCACGCATTAGTAGACGTGATGCAACATACGAGTACGCTGGGTCCAGCTCTATCATGCTGCGCACCACCATCACTATCGCTTTTGATACCTCTTTTGTTGTGATACCGTCGAACACCTCCAGCTTGATCTGATTTACAATCTTGTCTATATCTATCTCTGTCTCATAACCTGCAATATAGTATGAGATATTTTTTCTGATTTTGTTTTCTGAGAATGATTCTAATCTGCCGTCACGCTTTGTGACTTTGAGTTTATTCTCTTCCAATTTTTCTAGGTCCTCCTCTTTTTTCTCTACGCGAATCTTCTCATGCTCGTAACGATAGATGATGTACTCCTTAGCAACATCAAAATATCCTACGGCCATGATGTATTTCTCAACCAGGTCTTGGATGTGTTCAACAGTAGGTATGTATTCCTCGCGACCCATAGCCTCGAGCTCCAACTCTTTTTGTACCAGCTCTCCGATTTGTTTTGCTATGTCAGCGTGATCTTCACGTGTGACTTGGATGAATGCTTTCTTAACAGCATTTTCTATTTTTGTAATTTCAAAAGGAACGAGGTCACTATTTCTTTTTTTAATATTTGTAATGAGGGCCATATTGCAGATTTTTATTTATTAATGAGTGTATTGTACACCTATAAAAAAATAACTGCACAATAGGTATAGGATAAGTCAATAGTAGCTTAAAATAATGTTACAACGAGAACTCAAAATGTAAAGGCTGTAGTATTTTCTACTTTAAAAAAGTTTTATCTCTTAACAGTTTGTGATAATTTATAGCAAATCTATGTGACTCATAATTCGCCAAAAGTATAGCCTTTTCATACTTTTTGATATGTGGATAATCGGTCAAAATGTCTCTTGCTTTGTGGCTCTTGTCCTTTACGACAGAGCAAGTTTGTATGTTGAGACCGAGCGTAGCGAGGGCTGCCTCCCCTGCACTTTTCTGTCCCTCGCCACCGTCGAACACAACTAGGTCCGGCAACTCCCATTCAGTGTGTGCAAATCTTCTCTTCATCATATCGCGTATACCTTGATAGTCGTCATTAGTCTTTTCATCGAGTTTAAATTTTCTATACTCATCGGTTGCTTTCTTTCCATCTATTATTACTGTCATCACACCTACACGACTGCCACCACTGATATGTGCAACGTCATAGGCCTCAATACGAAAAGCTTTGTCTTTCCAGTCCATCACTTCTTCATTTTTAATCAGTGACACGTCTTTGATATGGTCGAGCGCATACAGAGTGTTCCTAACATGCGCAGCCTTTTCAAACTCCATAGTCTTTGCATATGCACTCATCTGTTTCTCTAGGTCTCGCTTTATAGTCTCGCGTTTACCCTCGAAAAGATTTTTGATATTCTTTATTGTGTTTTTGTATTCCTCTTTTGTTATCATCCCAACGCATGTGCCAGGACACAGCTTGATAGATGCATTGAAACATGGCTTTACCTGACCCACTTCACATCTATCTCTGTATGGGAACATTTTGCGGATAATTTTCATCGCATCACGCAGCTGCGTACCATTTGAAAATGGACCATATACCTTGTCTACTTTTTCTATACTATTTTTTGTGACAAATCTTTTCTCATATTCACGTACACGCATAGTCAGCACTCTCGGATACTCCTCCTTTGTTATCACCACACATGTATATGTCTTGTTGTCTTTTTCTTTTGAGTTGTATATTGGCTGATGCTTTTTGATCAGAACATTCTCGAGCAGCAGCGCCTCCAGCACACTGCCTGTCTCCTGCCATGTGACATGGTCAGCCATGAGCACCATGTTCAAGACCTTCAGCCCTCGCGTATTAATCAGGTCCTTTGAGAAGTATGACAATGTTCTATCTTTCAGATTTGTAGCCTTGCCAATATAAAGTATATTCCCCTCCTTATCATGCCAAAAATAGACGCCTGGGGCGTCTGGTAGCTTGGCTTTTATCAGCTCTTGCTTTTTCACACTAGTCATTGTACAATATTATCTTCCCTGCGTAAATACGCGAGGAA
>CAYJDH010000008.1:1181-11313 GCA_964368915.1 uncultured Candidatus Saccharibacteria bacterium | reverse complement strand
TTTTTCACACTAGTCATTGTACAATATTATCTTCCCTGCGTAAATACGCGAGGAAATGTCTAAAACGCCTATCATACAGGAGAATGAGCGAATGGCGAAGCCCAATAACAACGTTACGGCATCGGTTACTTTCGATGGTGCTCAATGGTCAGTCTATGGCAAAAAGCGCTCGAAGGACCAGTTGATGCTGACAACGAATGACCGGGTGGTGGCTGCGAAGAAAGTTGTGGCCATTACTTACCACAACAGCAAAGGGGGAATCAACTACGAGAATGCCCTCAAGCAAGTTGATGATGCTCGGAATCACTTCCGTCCGCGGCCAAAAAACCACTATCAACACGAAATGCGCGCGTAGCATTCGAAACTGCGTTCGCAAACCTCGGCACCAACTCGGTGCCGTTTTTTTTATTTATTATTCTTCTTAAACTCCTTATCTTTTTGCAACACTTTCTTTAAATACTTTCCTGTATATCCGAGGCCACTGCCGGCAACATATTCTGGTGTACCGCTGGTTACAAGTTTGCCTCCACCTATACCACCGTCTGGTCCTATGTCTACTATATGGTCTGCGCATTTTACAATGTCGAGATTGTGCTCGATCAGTACCACTGTGTTACCCTTGTCTACTAATTTATTGAGTATCTCTATCAACTTTGCGATATCATCATAATGCAGTCCTATTGATGGCTCGTCGAGGAGATATATAGTCTTCTCAACATGTGGTCTGTAAAGCTCACTAGATATCTTTACACGTTGCGCCTCACCACCTGAGAGTGTAGTCGCTGACTGGCCCAGCTCAAGATATCCGAGTCCTACATCA
Organism: uncultured Candidatus Saccharibacteria bacterium; assembly: GCA_964368915.1. Classification (GTDB taxonomy): domain Bacteria; phylum Patescibacteriota; class Minisyncoccia; order Phycocordibacterales; family UBA5272; genus JAUPVO01. The sequence goes on along the minus strand of CAYJDH010000008.1, from coordinate 10,493 downwards.
TCCATTGATTTCAATCTATCGTGTATAGCTGGTATGTCTTGGAAAAATGATAGTGCCTCCTCTACTGTCATACGGAGTACATCGTAAATGTTTTTACCTTTCCACTTTACCTCTAGAGTCTCCTTCATGAATCTCTTGCCCATACACACATCACATGTCACATACACAGTCGGCAAGAAATGCATTTCAACCGCTATCTCACCATTACCCTGACATGCCTCACAACGCCCCCCTTTTACATTAAAAGAAAAACGACTCGCCTTCCACCCGCGCAGTCTCGCCTCCTCAGACTCTGCGAACATATCACGTATATGTGTCCATGATCCTGTGTATGTGGCTGGATTGCTGCGTGGCGTGCGTCCAATAGGCGACTGGTCAATCAGCACCACACGAGATAGATACTCACCGCCAGTGAACGTCTCGCAATTGAATACTTTTGACGAGCGTTGTTTACGCTCGAGCTGTGCCATCAAGTTACGATGAAGTATCTCATACATAAATGAGCTCTTTCCAGATCCTGACACACCCGTGATCACATTGAATCTACCCAGCGGCATTTTCACATCCAGGTTTTTAATATTAAAAACATTTCCACCTTTTACTTTTATTTCTCCTGCCTCGCGATTGCGGCGAGTATCTGGTACAGGTATCTGTTTCTCACCACGTAGATACGCGAGCGTTGATGAGCCTGATTTGTTTTTGGGTGCTGTGAGTAGGTCCTCGAGATACCCAGAATCAACAACATGCCCGCCATGTACTCCAGCCCCTGGGCCAATGTCTACTATATAGTCACTAGCATATATAGTGTCCTCATCATGCTCCACCACTATTATAGTATTACCAATATCACGCAGTGTAGTGAGTGTCTCGATAAGTAAATCATTATCCTTTTGATGAAGTCCAATAGTCGGCTCGTCGAGAACATACAATGCCCCTACGAGTTGTGAGCCGAGCTGTGACGCCAATCTGATACGCTGCGCCTCACCACCAGAGAGAGTGTCTGCCTTACGATTGAGCTGCAAATATGCCAGTCCAACATTCAACATAAAATCAAGTCTCGACTGTATCTCTTTTGTTATCACGCTGGCTATCTCCATCTCTTTTGGAGTTAGTGGCAATGTTGAAAAATACTCCTTGGCCTTTGCAATAGTGAGATCGGTAATGTCCACAATGTTTATCTTGTGTGTGTCATCGAGGAATACATTGAGCGCCTCTTTACGGAGACGTTTGCCTCCACAGTCCTCACATGCATCCAGACCTCCAAAGTATTTTGTTCCGAGACCGTTACAAGTAGCACAGGCTCCGTATGGTGAGTTAAAAGAAAAAAGTCTCGGCTCTATCTCTGGGAATGAGAAACCACAATTAGCACATGAGAACTTGTTACTCATTATTGTTTTCTCACCGAGTATGTCTATCTCTACCAGCCCCTCTGACTCAATGATGGCGCGCTCCACAGCCTCGGACAGTCTTATCATCGCGTCTTTGCTTCTGTTTTTATCCTTAAAATCATCAATAGATATCGAGTCCACCACGAGACCTATCTCATGCTTTTTGTTTTTATCCAGCACTATCTGTTCACGCAGACTTTTCCTCTCTCCGTCTATCATCACCTCTGTATACCCCTTGCCGAGAGCATCATAAAGCATCTGATAATACTCACCCTTGCGTCCGCGCACAATAGGAGACAATATATGTACCTCTGCCTCGCTGTACTCCACACCCATGAGTTCTGATTTTACTTTTTTATAGTCAATCTTTTTAACCTTTGTGGTTATAAAGTTAATAATCTCCTCATTGCTTAGCTTTTGTATTTTCTCTCCACACTCAACACAGTACGGCTTGCCAACACGAGCATACAGAACACGCAGATAATCATATATCTCAGTTATGGTCGCAACAGTCGAACGTGGATTGCGCCCCGCTGACTTTTGATCGATAGATATAGCTGGAGAGAGGCCGACTATCTCATCCACATCTGGCTTTTGCATTTGATTGAGGAATTGTCTGGCATATGCTGAAAGAGACTCTACATATCTGCGTTGCCCCTCAGCAAAAATAGTATCAAATGCCAATGATGACTTTCCAGACCCGGATAATCCAGTGAAAACAGTCATAGAGTTACGCGGTATCTCCACTGTTATATTTTTCAAATTATGAGTCCTAGCCCCGCGAACTATTATTTTCTCCACCGGCTTATGATCTTTTTTAGACATAACGAATTGGGTAAATTATAACACAAAAAGAAAAGGCCCGCGAAGCGGGCCTTGGATGACGGGTACGAGACCGTCAATCGAAACTTGTGGTGTGGTCGACCTTGGGATCTTGCACTTTTCTAGAACATGCCATCCACCAGCCCCAAAAAACTAGCAAAACTAAAACTATCCACAGAATGACGAACATCACTGTCGTGGCGTGTAATTGCAAATCTTTTGAGAAAAACGAACTGATCCATGCCCACAACCAATCCAACGCAGTCGATAACTCCATATCGCACTTCTCCTACGAATTGATTTGGCGACTAGGCGTGTTACCACAAAGCGTTTTACGAAGCAGTCCACGGAACGCCCAATTGATCACCGCCGCAAACGCGAGGTAGACCAGAATTGCTGGTATGCCTTTTGGTTTCGCCAGAAAGGCAACAGCAACAAGCAGTACGACTTGGGCTATGGATAAACATAAGACCCATGTGTTTTTCCAGCCGAGACTGATCCGGTTTTTCGCGTACGCGAGGAACGCGATCAGGATCATCAATGTCACCAGGGCTAGTGACACTCCTGAGATTTGCAACAGATTCATGACCGACTCCTTTTTGACGAGTGAAATGTATATTGCGAAAAAATAATCGCAATCACTATGACAGAAAACATGACACCGATAGCAGCGTCACCGACGAGGCCACCAAGCATCTCGCGATTGTTTTGCTTCATGCAAAGCAGGACGACGAGGGTTAGACCCTCAACGCCAGCACAAAATAGCCAGACCTTGTGATTAGTTTCCTTGTGAATTTCTTCACCAGTAACAAATCTCACCAAGCCCGTAACCACGGTTAACAAAAAGAAAACCATGGCGAATGTAACAACGAGACCTGTGTATTCCATACTCCTCCCAATTGAAAAAGGTTCAAAACCGAACTCAGCATACAACAAAAGCATGGAAAAGTCAATCCATGCTTTTGTTGTATATCTTTTTGAAAGATTATAAATATTAACTCTAAAGTATGATTAGTTTACAGTTAATGTTTTTAGGATCTCTCCCACTTTCGCATTATCAGCCTTTTTAGACTCGACAACCAGTACCCACTCTCCATCTTTTTGTGGAGCTAGATGCCATTCTGTGTTAACTGTGCTAGCAGTCATCCAGTTCGCATCACCATACATTGCTGTAGATGGTGCAGAGACTGTAGGTATTGCTTTTGCTATCACCTCTGCCAAGTACTCAGCAGCAGAGTATCCTCTACCACCTTCGTAACTAGCATAGATAGTAGCCAGTGTACCTGTAGCGTTCTTGATCACAAAGTATCTAGACTTGTTACCTGTACCCTGCTCTACCGTGTAAGAGGCATCATAGTCAAATGTTACTTTGGCTGTAGTTGTACCCTCGAACATCGCAACGATATCTCCACTGAAAGTCTTTGTCTCCATCTTCTCCTCGGTGACAACATTTACATCAGCATCTCTGCTGTTTACAAATGCACGTACACCTTTGGCGACAAGATATCCAGCTGCTACACCCAGTACTACGTACAGAGCGAGACTTACATACATTTTCCAATTGGTTTTCATGTTTTGATAAGATCAGTTTTATACTATGGCTGACCTACAGGCATGAGTATAACAATTATTTAATATCTGTAATAGTTTGACAGAGACTTAAAATTGTTCTCTCATTTGTATTATTTTTATCTCTTTTTGACCTCTTATGAATGGCCTTTGATACATTTTATCCAAATTATCAAATCTATTTCGCATCAACATATCATGCATCCTGTCGTGGAACATTACTCTGTCCACCAAAAATGAGACAGCGCTGACAAAAACTATTATACCTACAAACAATATGAGAGATGGCACACGATATGCGAAAGTATATTTGCGACTCCATATCTCGATGAGCACTATACCAATAACTGAAAATAGTATTATAAGTATAGGCAATACATCTAGATTAGATATCACATCTCGCATACCCACTGTCGGTGGACCATTACGACGAGCCAGGAATATCACAAGACTGAGTGCGTAAACAATAGCCAGCAACACTAAAAATCCAATCACAGACATCACTCCTGTACGCAATATAAAATGAGATCTAGGTATTATCTTTATCTGATTCTCTTTTACGAGCTTTTCTATATTATTTAAAATTTGGTTCATGATTTTTATTTTCTTCTAAAATTGTTTTTAGTTTTTGCTTTGCCCTACCGAGACGTACCCCTACGGTGGACTTTGGTATTTTTAATATTTCTGATATCTCATTATAATCTAGGTCTTCATAAAAATATAACACTATCACCTCGCGATATTTTGACTCTAAACTATTCAAATGTTTATCTATCAACTCTCTGTTTTCTCGGATCAAAGTCTTATCATCGGCCCCATCTCCAGAACTCAGGAATGGCATAAAGGTGTCTATGTCTATAAAGCTAATATCTTTTGGTTTGCTTTTCTTTAAAAAGTTAATGGCCTCGTTGTGTGCTATACGATACAACCAAGAGTTAAAGCTTTGGTTGTCATCGTATGTATTGAGATACACATAACTTTTAGTAAACACATTTTGTATCACATCGTCCAGATCATCTCTGTCCCAGATGAACTTTTTTATATATCTCGATATTTTTGGTTCATAGCGAAGAACAACCTCAGAAAAAAGATCTTTGTTTCCAGAACGGATCAGATTCACCAATTCTTGATCATTCATAGTCGCTACTAACTTATTACAACACAAAACCAGAAATATTTCACTATACTGTAAAAGCTTTATTCTGCTTGATCTTTTGTTTCCTCTTTACCCTCTTGCTCTGTCTCTTTTTTATACCTGTCTTTTAGGAACTGTATCTCGTCGCGGAGTATGGCTGCAGTCTCAAAATCGAGCACCTTGATAGCCTCTTTCATTTGTGATTCTTTTAATTTCAATAGCTTGTTCGGGTTTTTCTTGAAAAGCTTCTCATCGATATCCAGCTCTGTCTGCACACTCTTTGCATGATCGGTACGCAGCTGATCTGTGATGTCGCCAATATTTTTCTTGATAGTTTTTGGTGTGATGCCGTGTTCCTTGTTGTACGCCAACTGTATGTTGCGGCGACGAGTAGTCTCGGCGATGGCGCGATCGAGCGAGCCAGTCATATTGTCAGCATAAAGTATCACGCGACCATTCTCATTACGAGCCGCACGACCAATAGTCTGAATCAGTGAAGTCTCACTTCTGAGGAATCCCTCCTTGTCGGCGTCGAGTATTCCGATCAGTGATACCTCTGGCAGGTCGAGACCTTCACGCAACAGGTTCACTCCAACTAAACAGTCGAACTCCCCCTTGCGCAGTCTGGTCAATATTTCGATACGATCCATAGTCTTCACATCGCTGTGCAGATACTCAGCCTTGAGGCCATTCTCACGTAAATACTCAGACAGACTTTCTGCCATTTTCTTTGTGAGAGTTGTTGCGAGTACTCTACCTCCTCCCTTAATTTCTTTTACTGCCTCATCGATAAAGTTATGCACTTGGCCTTTGTATTCACCCGCCTCACGTACTGGACGAACTATTAGTTGTGGATCAACCAGACCCGTTGGGCGTATTATTTGCTGCACTATCTGCTCACTCTCTGTGCGTTCATATTCTGACGGAGTAGCTGACACATATATAGTCTGCCCCACTCTCTCTTGGAATTCAGAATATTGTAAAGGTCTGTTGTCTTTTGCACTTGGTAGTCTAAATCCAAAGTCCACTAGATTTTGTTTGCGGGACTGATCACCTGCATACATGGCACGGAGCTGTGGCAATGTCACATGCGACTCATCGATAACAGTCAAAAATTCTGGCTTGCCGTTCTCATCATGTGGAAAATATGACAACAATGTCTCAGCTGGTTCACCCTCTCCCTTGCCAGCAAAATGACGCGAGTAGTTCTCAATACCCTGACAAAAGCCTATCTCACGTATCATAGCTAGATCATAAGTGGTGCGACGTTTTAGTCTCTCGGCTTCGAGTATCTTTCCATCTTTTTCAAATTTCTTGAGAGTTACTTTTAACTCATCCTCTATCAACTTGATGGCTCTTTTTCTAGACTCGTCGTCACTCACATGGTGCTTTGCGGGGAAAATAAAATAATCATCCACCACCTTCATCTCACGCATTGATACTGGGTCAGTCACAGTTAGACGTGATACTTTGCCAGCGAATATCTCAATTTGCAGCATGTGATTTTCACTGATTGGCATGATGTCTATACGATTACCAATTGCGCGGAATGTTCCCGGTGACAGGTCAGCATTGGTGCGCTCATAATATATTGATATGAATGTAGACATGAGGTCAACCTTACTCGTACTCATACCAACATGTATGCGTTTGTTAACACGTTCATAATCAACAGGTGAACCGAGACCGTATATACATGACACAGATGCCACGATGATAACATCACTGCGAGTCAGTAGTGCCTGAGTAGAGGCATGGCGTAGACGGTCTATCTCCTCATTGATCTGGGCGTCCTTTTCAATGTATGTATCAGTCGCAGCAATGTATGCCTCTGGCTGATAATAGTCATAATATGACACAAAATAATGCACCGCAGCATCAGGGAAAAAGTCCCTCAATTCTTGAGCCAGCTGTGCAGCGAGTGTTTTGTTGTGCGCGATGACTAGAGTCGGCTGCTGCACCTGATTTACAACATTCGCAATAGTAAAAGTCTTTCCAGTACCAGTAGCACCCAAGAGAGTCTGCTTTTTCATACCTTTGCGCAGCCCTGCCACCAGCCCCTCGATAGCTTTTGGCTGATCACCTGCTGGAGTAAATCCCTTTATTTCAAATTTTTGTTTCCTATACGCCATGGATAAATATCTTGAGATTATAACATAAAAGGGCGGTCGCTACGCGACCGCCCTTTTATTATTTTACCAAGTTAGTCTTAGATAAAAGTTATTGAGTTACCCATTTTATTAGCACGTCCTGTTCTACCGATACGATGTATATATGTCTCGTAATTGTTAGGAAGGTCGTAATTGATAACGTGTGATATATCAGGTATGTCGATACCACGTGCAGCCACGTCTGTTGCGATCAGTATATGAGCCTGACCTTTTGCCAAAGCCTCTACAGCACGCTCACGCTCACGATTGCGCATGTCACCATGCAATGCAACAGCTACGAATCCTCTAGCGCGCAGCTCACGAGCTAGCTCGTCAACACTGCGTTTAGTCTCACGGAATATTAACACTTTATTAGCCTCAGGCTTTACAAGTATGTCATGTAGCACTGTTATCTTGTCATCGCGTCCACGAGCTTTCACAACTGTCTGCTCTACACTTCCTGATGTATCGCGACTTTTTACAGTCACAGATATTGGATCACGGAGGAAGTCTCCACAAAGTCTACGCACCTCAGCTGATAGTGTCGCTGAGAAAAATAGCGCTTGTTTTTCTTTTGGCATAGCCCCAAGTATCTCACGCATATCCCCTACGAATCCCATGTCTAACATGCGGTCAGCCTCGTCCAGAACTATAGTGTTATAGTCATTCATTCTGATTTTGTTTCTAGCAATCAGGTCTTTTACACGTCCTGGTGTACCGATAACAATGTGAACTCCACGAGATAACTCGCTGATCTGACGATATATAGGTGAACCACCCACACATGTCACAGACCACAGTCTCATCCCTTTTGAAAAAGCTAGGAACTCTGACTCGATCTGTTGCGCCAGCTCACGTGTTGGAGCTAGGACCATAGCTTTGTGATTTCTGTCTGCTACCAATTTATTAATAATTGGAATTAGGAACGCCGCTGTCTTTCCAGTTCCTGTACTCGCGATACCGATAACGTCACGCCCTGTTAATGCTACTGGTATAGCTTGATCTTGTATTGGTGATGGTTTATCAAAACCTTTATCAATCAAGTTTTTAGCAAGTGACTCGTGTACACCAAAATCAAGGAAAGTATGTTTGTTAACATACACCTCAGCGTCTACTTTTGCTACTGCTTTATTAATAAAAAGCTTCTCATCAATATAATCCTTTTTAAAAGATCTCTTTGCATTAAAAGCTCTCGGAGCAGATGATCTAGCTCCTCCGAAACGTGAACCACCACCAGAACGAGGTCTAGCACTGTAGCCGCCTCTTGATCCACCATCTCTATCTCCGTCTCTTCTGCCCGCACCTTGGCGAGGCGAAAAAGACTTTTTCGTATATGTATTCTCCATGTATTTAGTATTATTTGGCTTTATTGTGTTCGCGCCTATGATTTTTAAAAATGCGAACTTTCATGACTATCATTAACAATAAACTTACAAATGATACTCAATATAGATATTTCAAATAATGTCGATATTATAACATGCTATCCCCCATTTTGTCAAATTACTATTTGCTTCGAGATATCTGCACTCCTGGTTGGCAATCGCCCCAAATATCAGGCTTTGTGATTTTCACCTCAACACGTGTGACTATTTTGTTATTGAGTACTCTGGTTGCTATGTCCTCTGCCAAACTCTCAAGCAGATCGTGATGCCCACCCATTATTACCTCGCTCACCGCCTTGCGTATCACCTCATAATTAAAAGTATCAGCCAATTTATCATTCTCGCCACTCGCGTTTTGATTCACATCCGCATACACACTGACTACAAATCTCTGAGGTTTTGAATGCTCCTCTTTATAATATCCATGCTTTGCGATCAATGTGTAGTTCTCAATGAATACTCTGTCCATATTGCTAAGTATTCTAACATAAAATAAAAAGACTGAAGCATCTCGAGGGTGACTCAGTCTTTAGTGTTTTGGCGGGCGGCACTCTTTTAACTCTTGCGAGCCCGATGCCTACCCGCGTGGGGGGGGGTTGTTTTTCGTGCTCTCTTGGACAGGAGAGCGAAAAGCTTTCAATGATTCGTAACCCCGCCACGTTTTTACCCACTTACTTTTGAGACTACGTTGTCGTTTCAACTATGCGGAGTATCCAAGTTCTAAAACGTAGCCTATTTTAAGAATAACATATTGCTCACACTCTCCATTACTTTGCTGTAAAACAAAAACCCGAGAAAGAATCTCGGGTTTTTGTTTTATGCGCAGATGGCGGGACTCGAACCCGTAACCTCCCGCGTGACAG
>CAYJDH010000008.1:0-1081 GCA_964368915.1 uncultured Candidatus Saccharibacteria bacterium | reverse complement strand
TTTTTGTTTTATGCGCAGATGGCGGGACTCGAACCCGTAACCTCCCGCGTGACAGGCGGGTGCTCTAACCAGTTGAGCTACATCTGCAATTGACCAAATGATAACACACTTTGGGCTACATTTAAAGCCTCTGTATTATGTATCACCTCTTCGGCACCAAAAGCAATAAGCGACCCAATAATGGCTCCTATTATAATTATAATTTTTGTCTTCCTATTACTGTCCTCGTTAAGATGTATAACAAAGTCTGACAATGCGACAAAAATAAATGAAGCAGCAGCGATAGCCATCAAAATACTTGGCACTATTACACTCGATAAAAATGTTACCAGTAACACCCCTATTATCATTGAGCCGCTGGAGAGAGTTGTGAGGCAGAGCAGCTTTGTACTGGAAAAATGTTTACGATATCTCTCGGCCACACCACTCATCATTGGTATATGATGCACAGCAATAGCGCTCGACACCACGAGGCCCGTAGCAGGACTCGACAACCAAGCGAGAGCGATAGCCACTCCATCAGTCACAGCGTGAATGGATTGACCGAGGAACATAGATGAAAGCTTGATCTCATTATGCGAATGATGCTCGTGAGTATCACCATGTTCATGAGAGTGAGTTAGCCAGAGTAACACTGTAAAGAAAAGTAACGACACTAAAAATGCAGCACCTCCCAATTCCGGATTAGACTCAAATGCATCTGGCAAGAGATGTAAAGATGCTATGCCGAGCATCACCCCGAGTGCAATAGAAATAAATATTTTAAATACCACCGAGTTTTCTTTAAAAAACTTTGGTGCTGCACGGACAGACAGAGCAACTAGACACACGATAATAAATACTGAAAATATTGCTAATACTGATGTTGGTAAATTGTAAGTCATAAAAAATAATTTTACTTTTGGCGGGCCCACGAGGAATCTGTCACAAAACATATTCGCCTGCGGCTCATTGTTTCGCGACCCCGTATTCAATTCCTCGCAAAAAGCAATTTTAATTGCTTCTTTGCGGGCCCACGAGGAATCGAACCTCGACCAACGGATTTGGAGGCCGTTGTTCTACCACTAAACTATAGGCCCTA
>CAYJDH010000007.1:8310-32855 GCA_964368915.1 uncultured Candidatus Saccharibacteria bacterium | reverse complement strand
TTTCCCTTCTCCTCATCAAGAGGAATATTTGTAAGTGGACATCGCGGTTGCGATCTGATTAAAACACTACATTTTATTGTAAAAAATGTCAATGTGATGCTACACTTTAAACATATGAAAATAATACTTGCGATATTGGCAGCGGGGGCAACGTTCACAGCGTTAGACTATGTGTGGCTGGCACACATTATGAAGGGCTTTTACCTAGAAAAACTCGCACCATTTGTAGATATTAAAAATGGATCACTGGTGGTCAACATGCCGGCGGCTGTGGTGTTCTATGTCATCGCACTATTCACTGTGTACTTCTTTGTAGTGCGCAATGCGACTGACGCATGGACGGCTGCGTGGACCGGGGCGCTGTTAGGATTTTGTATGTATGCATTCTATGACTTTACAAATCTAGCTACATTAAAAGGATACCCTGTATCTCTAGCACTAGTAGATACCGCATGGGGAACATTCCTAGTTGGATGTGTGAGTGTGGTAATGTATTTGGTTCTAGCTTAATGTGGCAAATATAAAAGCGCCCGCGAAGCGGGCGCTTTTATATTTGAAACGAGAACTAGTTCTCGTTTATTTCCAGCTGTCCTCCATCTTTTCGATGCAGCGAGCTGCAGCATCGCGACCACCCAAACCAAATGCGAGTCCGAGTGCGAGAGCCAGAGCAGCCACTATGCCTCCAAAGAATATCTCGAGTAGTCCAGCAGCAGCGATGTTGAGCTGTGCGAGAGCAGAGATAACTCCGGCTACTATAATAGAATATCTAGCAACGAGGCTAGCCACAGATGATGGCATATTAGCGGCCTTTGCAGATCCGCTAACAAGTCTCGCTACAAAATCAGCGAGAAGGAATGTAACTACGAGTATCAATGCCGCTACTAATATAGTTGGTATGTAACCAAGTATGAATAATAGGAATGATGAGAACGCATACAGACCGAGAACTTGTGAAGCAGATAATACAAATGCCAATATCACAGCCCAGCGTACGAGCGCACCTACAGTTTTAGCAACTGAAAAGTGTACACCGCTCTGTTCTGTTAGGGCTTTTAATCCAGCAGTAGACAGGGCCCTGTCTATGCGCAAGATTGTAATAAAATGTGCAACAGCACGACCCAAAATATTTCCCAAAACAAAACCGATAATAACCAAAACAACAGCAATGAGTATGATAGGCGTATAGCTGACAACGTCAGTCATAACCCTCATAAGAGCATCGCTCAATGTGTTCCAAATTGTTTGTAAAGTGTTCATATGAATGTAGATTACTACAATATAAAGTATATCAAGCTGAATGTCCGAGACTCGAGGTTATCCACTTTTTATGATATAGTGGCGAGAAATGAAAAGCCTTAAAAATATACACCTCGCTCTACTCGCTATGGCTGTAGGTTTTGCTTTGTCTTTCCCTGTATTTCTATACTCGAACACTCCAGTAAAAACAGATGCCCCTATATATAAAAACAGCTCTCGAGACCTTGCAAAAACAATAAATACAGTGCCAGAGAAAATGATAATCGCGGACTTGCTCAACATGCGTATCACCCTGGTTGGAACCAGCAGTATTGAGACCCTATCTATTATCACAAAGGGCAAGCCAGGGAGTTACTATGAGACCCCTGTGGGAGAATATGAAGCCGGCCTAAAAAGTCGCAACCACTTTTCAACATTAGGAGAAGTGTATATGCCCTACAGCGTGCAATTCTATGCGAACTTTTTTATACATGGCATACCGTATCACAAAAATGGAGTCCGAGTATCGAGTGACTATAGTGGCGGATGTATCAGACTAGCGGATGCTGATGCAAAAAAGGTATATGATTTTGTAACGCCGAAAATGAAAATACTAATCATAGGCAGAGAGGATGAATACACAGAAAATAAAATACTAAACAGCATATCTGCTCGAGACACACTGCTGACACTCGTTGCGCTCGAGTCTGTAAATCAGGAAAAGCTAGTAACATACAAAAATGAGAAGATTAAAATAAAAGACCTGACTGACGAGATGATGAACGGCGATATGTCTGCGCAAGCGATAATATACTCACAGCTCGGACGCGAAAATATAGAAAAGCTTATGAGCAAAAAAGCCGTCGCCATCGGAATAGAAAATCTAAACTTTGAAAATGAGATAGACAGAAAGATATTGCTGTCATATATCGCGAATCACAAAACGTTCCTACTCAACTTTCTCTAATAATTATAAGTTAAGCTTGTTGATCAGCTTTACATGTTCGCCAGTTAATGTGTCACGGACAAATCTATCAAACATCTTGTAACGATAGTTGAACTCCTCCAAATCTAAAATGATAATATTGAGATCCATCCCTAGCTCGGCACGCAGATCAGATAGAGTCTTGTCGGCTGCAGACTTTTTAACATTCTCACCGACATACATGATGTCCACTCTCGCCTTTTCAGTTCCAGTGAAAACTCCAGAAACCAAAAATAATTTAGTGCGCCCTATTGATTTAAATCTGTCATACAGAGCATCACGATTAGCATTTCTAAAATCAAACATCAGACCCGAGAGAGAGTTGATGAATCTAAAGTCTTTGTTTAACTTGTAACATATATACTCTTTGATAACCATTTTCTTTACCTTGCCACTGGTTGGCAACTTTGCTATTCTCTCTTTTGATTTTATTATCAAGTTTGCGGCAACCAAAGTATTAAGCTCTTTTCTGATTTTGTCAGAACGAAGTTTTGTATTTTTTACAATATCTTCGACTTGCAATAAAGTATCTGAGTGAGACAAAAACATTCTTATTATCTTTACTTTCTCATGACTTCCGAACAGCTTTTCTAATTCATTCATAACCCCATTCTAGCAAAATTCAGATAAAACAAAAATCTCCCCAAAGGGAGATTTTTGTGTTGTTGTACTTAGTCTTTTTATTACTATTTTCTAGACTCAGCAATCTCTTTTGCGATATTTGCTGGCACTACATCGTATTTACCAAACTCCATCGTAAATGTCGCACGTCCCTCAGTCATAGAGCGCAATGAGTTCACATATCCGAACATTTCAGACAGTGGCACCATAGCGTTCACAACCTTGTCCATACCACGCTCACCCATAGACTCGATCTGTCCACGTTTAGATGAGATGTTACCAGTGATATCTCCATAGAACTTGTCTGGGGTTACTATCTCTACCTTCATGATTGGCTCGAGGATCGCACCCTTTGCACGCGCTACAGCCTCTTGCAAAGCCATGCCAGCAGCAAGTTTGAAAGCGATCTCCGAAGAGTCCACCTCGTGGAATGATCCATCGTAAAGCTCACATGCAACATCCACCATTTTAAATCCAGCGATAACACCACGGTCGAGCGACTCCTTTAGTCCCTTCTCAACTGCCGGGATGAACTCCTGCGGTACTGATCCACCTTTTGTTGTATTTGAAAACTCGAAATGATCATAACGTTTAACATTCTTTGGCAAGTCCTCTTGAGCAATACTGTAGTCTATAGGACGAACACGAATGCGAACATGACCATATTGACCACGACCTCCTGACTGTTTGATATATTTACCTTCTGCATCAGCTTCACCCAAGATTGTCTCACGATACGCCACCTGTGGTTTACCTGTTGTACATTCAACGTTGAACTCACGCTTCATACGGTCAACGATAATATCTAGATGTAGCTCGCCCATACCTGCGATGATGGTCTCGTTTGTCTCAGCATCAGATGACACACGAAAAGTAGGGTCCTCGATTGCTAATTTAGACAATGCCATACCCATTTTCTCTTGGTCAGCTTTTGTTTTTGGCTCAACACGCATACTGATAACTGACTCTGGGATAACGATACGCTCGAGTATGATCGGATGCTCCTCAGTACACATAGTGTCTGATGTTACAGTGTCTTTCAGTCCCACTGCAGCTGCGATCTCTCCAGCGTATACCATTTTCACCTCCTCACGCTCATTAGCATGCATACGGAGAATACGAGACACACGCTCCTTTTTCTCTTTTGTAGAGTTATAAATATATGAACCAGACTCCAATGTTCCTGAATAAACACGGAAGAATGTCAGCTGTCCTACGAATGGGTCGGCCATAGACTTGAATGCGAGAGCAGTAAACGGAGCAGTGTCAGATACTTCTACAACTGTAGCCTCACCTGTGTTACCGTCCACCCCTTTTGGAGCAGCGATATCAAGCGGTGATGGTAGATAGTCGATAACGGCGTCGAGCACTAGCTGTACACCTTTATTCTTTAGAGCTGATCCACAAAATACTGGGAACAACTCATTAGCAATAGTAGCTCTACGTATAGCATCCTTTAGAACTTCAATACTGAACTCCTTACCCTCTAAATACTCTGTCATCAAGTTCTCGTCAGTCTCTACAATTTTCTCAATCATCTCAGCGCGGCGTTTCTTTGCCTCCTCGAGCAACTCTGCTGGTATATCTGTTGTTCCTACCTCTTTACCCATCTCACCGGTAAATGTCATCTCCTTCATTGTTAGAAGGTCGATGATACCGTTATAATTCTCCTCAGATCCGATTGGCATTTGCATACGCACGGCTTTCTTTGAAAGACGATCCAAAATAGAGTCGAAAGCCTTGTCAAAATTAGCACCCATACGATCCAACTTGTTGATAAAACAAATACGCGGAACCATAGCGTCAGACGCATATCTCCAGTTTGTCTCAGATTGTGGCTCTACTCCTGCTACACCGTCGAACACCACAACAGCACCGTCAAGAACACGGAGTGATCTCTTTACCTCAATAGTAAAGTCAATGTGTCCTGGTGTGTCGATAATGTTGAAACGACATTTCTTTGATACATCATCCTTTGGCATGTATGTAGGGCTCCAGAATGCTGTTGTCGCAGCAGAGGTGATAGTGATACCACGCTCACGCTCTTGCTCCATCCAGTCCATTTGAGTAGCTCCATCATGCACCTCACCTATTTTGTGTGATACACCAGTGTAGAACAATATACGCTCTGTTGTTGTTGTTTTACCAGCGTCAATGTGAGCGATAACTCCAAAGTTTCTGGTTTTATTTAGTGGGTAATCTCTTGCCATATATTTATATTTAGATTTTTAATGATAACAGATTATTTTTTAAATGGAACACCTATAATCTCAAAAAACTTTGTAGCCTCTTCTTTTGATTTAGCTGTCGTCACCATAGTAATAGCAAAACCAAACACATCCTTTAACTCCTCATCGCGAATCTCTGGGAATATCGTGTGCTCCTTAACACCAAAAGTCATATTGCCCATAGGGTCAACACTTTTTCTCTCTAGACCACGGAAGTCCTTTGTACGAGGAAGCGCGATGTCGATAACTTTATCCAAAAAGTCATACATGCGTTTACCACGAAGTGTAACAGCAACACCGATCTCATCACCCTCACGGATTTTGAAACTCGCTACTGACTGCTTTGCTTTTCTAATACTTGGTTTCTGTCCTGTGATCTTTGCGATACGCCCAACAACAAACTCGTTCTTGTGACGATCTTTTTTCATACCTGACCCAGTAGCAACAGCTACTACTACTTTTGTTAACTTTGGCGCAGCCATTTTATTGGTGTAGCCGAACTCTGATTTCATTGTGTCAAAAGCGTCATTCGCTTTTGCATAAACATTTTTAATTGCCATAATTTTTCTATACGCACGATATTATACGTCACGCATTTACATCTAATTTAACTTTTTAATAAACAATTGGAACTTGCATATAATAACACAAATATATAAATTAGTCTATTTAATTTTATAGCACATTACTTCCTCAAGAAATACTGGAATCCTATATCTTGAAGGTTAATACCAACAAAATCACGCATAGCCGATTGAACTTGAAGCATTAAGCCTTCTTTCTCTTTAGCCAAGTCTAGCTCTATTGTTTTTTGGCTTAATTTATCTGCTTTATTTACACCGAAAATACCTCTCCCAGTTTTAGCTTTCAATTCAAGTAACCACTTTTCACGTACTTTTATAGCGTCAACTGTAATTTGAATTTCTTTTACAAGTTGTTGTTTTTCTCTTTCTAATAACAATGACCCATCTACTAAAGGTTTAACTTTTACACCAAAAGCTTTTTCATAATCTAAAACAGCATGATCTAATTCTGAATAATTAGAGCTATACCCTGATGTCGGGAAACTGTCTCTTTTACTTCGATACTGCTTAACAAAGTCATCAATAGCTTCCTTGAGAGCTATATCATTATTTTTAAAATCTTCCAAATTAAAACTTAAAGAAATTACATCAGCACCATTTAATGCCAACTTACCATTCTCGCTAGATACAACCGCATGCAATGCTTCGATAGATCTTTTTTGTGAGGCAGTAAAAGACATTCCAGATTCAAAGTTATCTTCATTTTCTTTTTCTATGACTTTTGCCTCACCCGACTTAGCAAGTTTATTTTTTAAAATCATAATCCTATCCAGAATCTCTGCTTTATTTTTAGCACCTGTCACGTATTTTAAATCATTCTCAAGCTGAACTATTTCACTTTGCATTTCGCTAAAAGTGTCGCTTTTTTTACCATAAGCTCGAACGAGTGAATTTGCTATCGTGTCTAGAGCTAGAGATTGGTCTTTACTGTTAGCCTCTGGTACAACATTTTGGATTTGTTTTGGTGAATTTTCTTGCATATTAGAAAGTATATATACATATAGGTTTGCAAGCAAGCAACATAAATTAGTCCAAAAAGAAAAACGGCACCCGCAGGTGCCGTTCATTCGCCGTTTTAGGTCTGGCCTTTCAAGAGACCAGTGTTCCAATCTCTCCCCGAGCCGCTGCGAGAAAGCTGTTTGGCTCGTCACCGCAGAAAACTCGTATGGGCATTTGGTGCTCCTCACAGAGGGTGAATGCAGTCATGTCCATCACTTTTAACTTCTTGCTAACTGCTTCACCGTATCCGAGGTTTGTGTACATCTTGGCATCAGGATTTTTGTTAGGGTCACTGTCATAGACACCCTTTACGTTAGTAGCCTTTAGGACGATGTCGCACCTGAGCTCTATTGCAAGTTGAGCGGCGGCGGAGTCTGTAGTGCGGAGCGGGTTGCCAGTTCCACCCACAAGAATCAGAACTCGGCACTTCTCGAGATGGCTGAGGGCTCTCGCACATACATAGTCCTCTCCAGCTTGTGAAAATGGCTGAGCTGTCATGATCCTTACGGCACGTTCCGGGTTGTACTTTTTCATTGCAGCATGGAATACGCGACCATTCATCATGGTTGCCATCATGCCAACATAGTCAGCACTGACTCGGTCAATGCCGATGTTTACACCTGATGCGCCTCGCCAGATATTTCCCCCACCCAAAACAATGGCAACCTGATATCCAGCCGAGGATAGGCATTCGATCTCTTTAGCAAAATGCATTAGTGCCGGTTGGCTATAAATCATACCGCCAGCACTCAGACCTTCACCGGAGAGCTTTACCAAAATACGACTTGTCATGTTTCACCTCACAAAGTTGATTAATCTTAGGAACCTGTTCAAACACTATAACAATTGGATACCATAGTCAAACCTACTCCTCCGATTTATGCTTCATCTCTACCTCTTTGTATCCGATGCCAACTTCACAGGCTGATAATATCTTGTCGGCTATCAGATGCTCTTTGCGGAGCAGGTTGAGGGTGGATTTGTTTTTACTCAGTCCAACTACTACTTTTGATTCGCCTTTTTTACTGTTCTCGTCTTTTACTATTATTTGAAGTTTAACTTTTGTAAATTCAAATCCAACCTCTTTCAAATTAAAAGTCTCGGCCAGCGAGTGAAAGGCCTGCATGCCCTCGCCCTCTATCTTTGGATTGCAGGTCACACTAACAGTCTCTTTTGTTACAGATCTCTCGAGAGACACAGACAGTATCTTCCAAGACACAATATCAGCACTGCCAGTCAGAGGCTGATTGTGATCCTCATTGCCGACAAATTTTGAAAGGTCATACAAATACTCTTTTGGTGACAAATTAAAATCCATGTATGTACGAGAATAGCCTTCGGCAAAGAAATATTGATCTTCAAAATTTCCAATTGTTTTGGTGAGTAGTGTTTTGTGTTCTGGCAAATACACAAAATACATTTCTTTTAATTTTCTCTTTGTTGTAGCGGTGGCCTTGTTACTGACTGGGTCTATACTGCTGTCTAGCTCTGGGGCATCTTCGAAAATGAACTGTGTGTAATAGTTTTTATCATACCCAACAGTTTTCACACTTCCAAATCTCGAGTCATTAGACTTTGCAATGTGATCCATAATTGCAGCTTGGAACTCAGCGTCTTTCTCTTCTAAACCAAACACGTCTTTACTTCCTGATTCAAATCTTTTGAATCCACTCTTGCTCAAAATATTGCAAAGCAAATAAACGTCTTCGAACTTTTCACTATGCTCAAAATAAAATGCTATCGCCTTGTCTGTCACAGACTCTGCCATCACGTCGAGCGGCTCATATTTGTTTTTATCTAAATAGTCTTTGATTATCTTTGAGCCATTCTTGTTGGCAACTACTGATATCAGATTTATCTTTTCTAACAGTTGTATCCTGATGTCAGCCTCGAGACTTTTATAATACGCCATCAATGTTTTCTCTCTATCTTTTTGCGCTGTATTCTCCGCGATAAACGGCACATCTTCACAATTAACACTTTTGAAAAGTCTTTCTAAGATAGCGTTTTCGGTAATGTTAGATAAGAATTTTTTGGTGTTAATTTTTTTAGACATCGGGATAGTGTAACACAAAACAAAAAGGCGCCCCGAAGGGGCGCCTTTTTGTTTAAAATTTAAAACTTAAATCTTTTTTACTTTGTTTACAAAGATTGGAAGAGTTACCTCCACAACTTGCCCAGCCTTGCCAGCTTGAGTAGATTTTTTGTGTTTTTTGAACACATTAACCCCCTCAACTATGACTTGTCCAGTAGATGGCATTGATTTTACAATCACACCTGTTTTGTTTTTATCTTTTCCAGCTATCACTTTTACAGTGTCGCCTTTTTTTACATGTAGTGTTTGCATATCTTTTACATCACCTCTGGAGCCAGAGAAGTTATCTTTTTAAATCCATCTATACCCATCTCACCGAGTTCTTTTGGTATTGGTCCAAACACACGTCCAGCTTTTGGATCTAGTTTAACTTTGTCCACAATAACAACAGCATTATCATCGAAACGAATATATGATCCGTCAGCACGGCGTAGTGGTTGAACTTGTCTAACGACAACTCCATATACTACGTCTTTTTTCTTAACCTGTTTACGAGGCTCAGCTGATTTGATTGACAGCACGACTAGATCGCCGATACGCGCATAGCGACGTTTTGAACCCTTGAGTACCTTGAACACGCGGCCCATTTTTCCTCCTGAGTTATCTGTGATCTTTACATTTGTTCCTGCTTGTATCATATATTTATGCGTTCGCTACAACTACAAAAGTTTTATCTTTTGAAATCGGGCGAGACTCTTCGATAATAACGACCTCTCCTACTTTGTGCTCATTCTTTTCATCGTGAGCTTTGTAGCGTTTTGATATAGTATAGAATTTTCCATACTTTGGGTGTTTGACATAGCGATCAACTTTGACAACAACTGTCTTGTCCATCTTGTCGCTCACTATCACACCTTTTAATTTCTTTTTATTTACTGTTTGCATAGTGTTTTAGATTAACGAGCGACAACACGGGTTTTAATTGGCAACTTTGTACCAGCCTTGCGAAGTGACTCGCGAGCTGTTGCCTCATCAACACCGTCGATTTCAAATAATATACGTCCTGGGCGAACTTCAAAGCAGAATGCTTTAGGATCTCCCTTTCCTTTACCCATCGGTACCTCAGCGGCTTTTTGAGTTATAGGACGATCAGGGAAAATACGAATCCAGATCTGAGCTGTCTTGCCAGCCTTGCGAGTCATCGCACGACGAGCTGCCTCGATCTGATTTGATAGGACACGCGCAGGCGACTCCGCTTTGAGGGCGAATGAGCCAAAGGCTATATCAACACCTCTTGTTTCAGGGCGAGCTAGGCGCGCCTCAGAGAGACGTCCTGTTTGCCACTTTCTATGTTTTACTTTTTTAGGAAATAGCATACGCGTTATTTTGTTTTGTTAATCTTAGTGTCGGTGTTAGTGTCGAACTTCATACCACGATATATCCATACCTTGATACCTATAACACCGTATGTCATGTTTGCTCTTTCTTTTGCAAAATCAACATCAGCACGGAGAGTCTGCAATGGTACATTACCACGACGCATCTCTTCACGTCTTGCCATATCAGCTCCACCGAGGCGGCCTGACGCAGCAATACGAACTCCTTTCACATCACGATTCATCATTACTTTTTCAACAGTAGTTTTGAGCACACGACGGAAAGGTAAACGTTTCTCGATACCCTCTACCACCATAGCTCCAACGATAGCTGCTGATGCCTCTGGTGAGGTCACCTCAACAATATCAAGTTTGAAATTCTTTGGAAGAGAGATCTTTCTACGTTTTGCTTCTTTTTCAATGTCTTTGCGTAGACGCTCTACACCTTCACCTGATCTGCCGATTAGCATACCTGGGCGAGATGTGTGTATAGCGATACGGAATGTGTCTTTACCACGCTCCATAATTGTATCTGCTACATACATACCTTTTAGGCGTTTTTGTAGGAACACACGCAAGAGAACATCTCCACGAAGCGAATTTACATATTCATCCTTCTTAACATACCAACGGCTTCTCCAATCACGGATAATACCTAGGCGATGCGAGAATGGGTTTACAACGTGTGTCATATTATTTCTTTGTTGAAAGCTCAATCATAATGTGTGAGCTCTTTTTTAATATCTGTGCCGCACGACCAAATGCACGTGGCATGAATCTCTTCATAACAAGAGCCTTGTCTACACGAGCACTTTTAACTACTAGATCCTCTGCTTTGTGGCCTGAGTTAGCAATAGCTGACTCGAGCAACTTTTTCATAGGCAATGAACCACGTTTGATGTAGTTATCTAGTTGCACCTTTGCAATATCCGCACTTTTTCCTTGTATCAAGCTTGCCAAAAGGCGAACTTTACGAGGAGATTGGCGGTAATTTTTAAGTGTTGCTTTCATAATCTTTATTTCTTTTTAGCGTCACCAGTTGATTTTGCAGATTTTGCAGCATCGATCTCAGCTTGTTTTTTCTTCTGATCGATCTCTTTTTGCATCTTACCTCCGTGACGGATGAATTTGCGTGTTGGGCTAAACTCACCTAATTTGTGACCTACCATATCCTCGGTGATGAACACCTCGGTATGTGTACGGCCATTGTGAACTCCAAATGTGAATCCAACCATCTCAGGAGAGATGTCGCAACCACGGATCCAGACTTTGATAACACCTGTATCCTCTGGTTTCTTGCCGACAACTTTCTTGAGAACTCTTTCGTCCACATATGGACCTTTTGATAATGATCTAGACATAAATTATATTTTAGACTGCTTGTTACGAATACCTGTCGACCTACGTGACACGATGTGTACGTTTGAGTATTTCTTTGGAGTACGAGTTTTGTGTCCTCCTGTTGTCTTTCCCCATTTTGTCTTAGGGCGTTTTGTTCCACGGCGTTGTTTACCTTCTCCACCTCCATATGGATGGTCTACGGCATTCATCACTGAGGCACGAGTTGTAGGACGAACTCCTAGCCATCTATTGCGTCCAGCTTTACCTAGATTGCGTAGATGATGCTCACCATTTGATACCTCTCCGAGAGATGCAAATGCATGATCTGGGATCATACGGATCTCTGTAGATGGTAGCTTGATGTTTGCATACCCGTCATTGTGCGCGACAACCTCAGCATAGTTCCCAGCTGAGCGTACTAATTTAGCTCCACTTCCTGGTTTAACTTCTACATTGTACACAAATGTTCCAACTGGAATATTGCGTAGCATTAGACGATTACCTGGGATTAGGTCAGCTTTTTCACTTACAATAAAAGTGTCTCCAACTTTTACTGACTTTGGTAATAATGTGTAGGCCTTGTGACCATCACGATAAGCCACCAGTCCGATGAATCCCGATCTGTTTGGATCGTACTCAACTGATTGGATCTTTGCTGGAATATCGAGTTTGTCGTATTTCCAGTCTATCTCACGGAATGATCTCTTGTGTCCTCCACCTTTGTGGCGAGTTGTAATGCGACCAAATGCATTGCGACCAGATCCACGACGGAATCCAGATGTTAGAGGTTTGTGAGGCTCATTTGTTGTTATAACACCACGATACACCACGCTCGATCTAGAGCGTTGTGATGCGGTTGTAGGGCGATATGTTTTCATACTATTTCTATGCTAGTTTTATTGAGTCGCCTTTTTTTAGAAAGACTACTGCTTTTTTGAATCCTGCCTCTACGCCACGCTTGCCACGAACAAAGACACGCTTTGCTGGCAAGTTTGTAATGTTCACCTTTGTAGGTGTCACCTTATATTCTGACTTGATCTCTTTTACAAGCTCAAGTTTAGAAGCGTCATCAGTAACCACAAATGTATAAGCATTAGCAGTTGACTGTAGTGAAGCTTTCTCAGTTATATGAGGACGAATTATGTATTTTTTCATAATAAGATTTAGGCCTTTCCAGATAGATACTCACTCACCTCTTTTGGATTTGCAACTACGATATATCTCGTGTTTGCTATGTCCAATGGGTTCATCTGATCCATGTTCTCTAGACGCACATTTGGAAGATTGCGAAACGCTAGGTGAGTCTTTCTGTCTTTTGAAGACGTAAAGACCACTGCATTATTGCTTTTCTGCCAGTTTATAGTTTTGAAACCATCGACTGATGAAAGTGACTTCATAGTTTCAAATGCTGACTTTGTCTTGCCGTCAGCTAGGGCGATACTGTCTACAAACAATATTTTCCCATCACGAAGTTTTGCAGATAGTAGTGCAAACAATGCACGATTCTTCATAACTCTAGGGATAATTTCTTTGTAGTTCTTTTCGTTGCGAGGACCATGTGTGACTCCACCGTGACGCCATATAGGAGAACGAGATGATCCGTGACGAGCACGTCCTGTTCCCTTTTGCGCCCAAGGTTTCTTTCCACCACCCGAAACTTCGCTACGATCTTTTGTGTGCGCAGTATTAGCACGTTGGTTGCTCATCTGTGAAGACAAGACTTGGTGCACCAGGTCAGCATTCCAAGGATAAGCAAATACTTCTTCTGGAAGATCTGCCGAACCTGTTTTACTGCCTTGTGCAGAATATACATCTACTTTCATACACTAATTTTTAGAACGAAGTTCAAGTATGGTACCACGACGACCAGGCACAGCACCTTTAATAAGTATAAAATTATTTACTGCATCAACAGCAAATACTTTTAAATTTTTGACAGTAACTCTGTCTCCACCCATGCGTCCGGCCATTTTCTTGCCTTTGTTTACGCGTTGCTGACCTGTAGAACCGATTGATCCAGCCTCACGATGTGAATGTTTTTGTCCGTGCTGATCCCATCCACCTTTGAATCCATGGCGTTTTACAACACCTTGGAAACCTTTAGCTTTTGTAATACCAGCTACAGCCACCACATCATTTGGTTGAAATACATCAGCCTTGATGACAGCACCTTTTTGTAAATCTCCAGCAGGAGTTTTGAACTCACGAACTACTTTGTAGGCTTTACCTCCAAAATGTCCGACTTCTGCCTTTGTAGAACGCTCTATCTTTTGCTCGTCCATAGCAACCTGAATAGCTTGGTAGCCATCACGTTCTGTGGTACGAATATCTGTAACCACTACACCTGGTGCGCGACATACTGTGACTGCGTGGACGTTACCGTCAGCGTCAAATACCTGCGACATGTGCAGTTTCTCTGCTAATGTGAATTTCATGTTTTTCAACTAATCTTATTGCATCTTTACATCAACATCGACTCCAGAGGGAAGCGAGAGGTTGGTGAGAGCTTCGATGACTTTTTGATTCGGGCTAACAATTTCGATCAGGCGTTTGTGAACGCGCATTTCGAATTGCTCACGAGCGTCTTTGTACACGAATGTTGCACGATTCACAGTGTAACGTGTGAATTCAGTTGGGAGAGGCACAGGCCCCACAACAATCGCCTCAAAACGTTTCGCTGTGTCCACAATCTGCTTTACAGATTGATCGAGGATTTTACTCTCATAGGCACGTACGCGAATACGAATCTTTGGTGCATCTTGCTCTTTCTTTGTTTGCTTTGTAGCCATGTTTTTTATAATGAACCCTTGGTTTTTTTGGTCAGGAGACCAAAACCTTATTCGATAATTTTTGTTACTACACCAGCACCTACTGTCTTTCCACCCTCACGGATAGCGAAACGTCCTTGCTCCTCAAGAGCGATAGGAGCGATCAACTTAACAGTTAGTTTAACTGTATCTCCAGGCATAACCATTTCTGTTCCTGCAGGAAGAGTACAATCTCCAGTTACGTCAGTTGTACGTACATAGAACTGTGGTTTGTAACCATTGAAGAATGGGCTGTGACGTCCACCTTCTTCTTTCTTTAGAACGTAAACCTCACACTCAAAATTAGTGTGTGGCTTTACTGATCCTGGCTTGCAAAGTACTTGCCCACGATCAATGTCCTCTTTTTTAATACCACGAACTAGGATACCAGCGTTATCTCCAGCCATACCTTCATTGAGTTGTTTGTTGAACATCTCAATACCAGTTACAGTTGTTTTAACAGTATCTTTTAGACCTACGATTTCGATTTCTTCGTTAAGCTTTACGATACCGCGTTCGATTTTACCTGTTACCACAGTACCACGTCCCTCGATAGTAAAGATATCCTCTACTGGCATTAGGAATGGTTTTGTAACATCACGCTCTGGAAGTGGAATCCAAGTGTCGAGAGCATTTAGTAGCTCTACGATCTTTTGAGCCCAAGGGTCATCCAATGATGTAGCCTCAGAAGCTTTAAGTCCTGAACCGCGGATAATAGGAGTGTTTACTCCGTCAAATCCTTGCTTTGTTAAAAGCTCGCGAAGTTCTTCTTCTACAAGCTCGATCATCTCTTGATCATCAACCATGTCACACTTGTTTAGGAAAACAACAAGACGTGGTACACCAACTTGCTTTGCAAGAAGGATGTGCTCACGAGTTTGTGGCATAGGACCATCAGTAGCAGCAACCACAAGAATAGCACCGTCCATTTGAGCGGCACCTGTGATCATGTTCTTGATATAGTCAGCATGTCCTGGAGCATCGATATGCGCGTAGTGACGAGTGTCTGTCCAATACTCTGAGTGAGAAAGTGAGATAGTGATACCACGAGCTTTTTCCTCTGGAGCCTTGTCAATCTCATCTACTCCTTTGATTTTAATAGTAGAGTCTTTAAGGTGGAGCACGTTTAGAATACCAGCGGTAAGAGTTGTCTTTCCGTGGTCAACGTGTCCGATTGTTCCCACATTTACGTGTGGTTTTGAGCGATCAAATTGTTCTGCCATAAATTAATTTAGGTTTTGATTATTGTTTTAATAATTTGATCATAACGGGCGGCATCTATTCGTCGCTTCATTAGAGGATCTTCGCTAGCATAGAAATAGCACAAGTAATGGCTGTGCAAAGCCAAGCGAATACCGTGGATTATAACATGAAAATACTGGTAAAGCAACACAAAAGCCGCCCCTTCGGGGCGGCTTTTGTGTTTTATTGTAAAGCTATTACTTTAGCTCAACTTTAGCTCCAGCTTCCTCGAGCTTTTTCTTCATATCCTCAGCTTCTGCCTTTTTAACATTAGCCTTTAGATCTACTGGCGCACCGTCAACTAGGTCTTTAGCCTCCTTTAGTCCAAGACCAAGAGCCTCCTTAACAACCTTCATAACTGCGATCTTTTGCTCACCTGCTGATGCAAGGTGTACTGTGTAGGCGTCTTTGCCCTCCTCAGCACCTGCTGCAGCTCCAGCTGCAGGAGCAGCCGCTACAGCCGCTGCTGAAACTCCGAATTTCTCCTCGATAGCCTTTACTAGCTCGTTAAGCTCTAGCACTGACATCCCATCGATTTTATTAAGTAAATCTGCGTATTTTTCCATATATTTGTATTAATAATTTAATAATTAAGCTTTTTGCTTTGCTACCTCATTGATACCAATTGCAAGACGTTGTATTGGAGATTTGAGTAGGTATGCGATCTGTGACAATAGAACCTCACGTGGTGGAATAGTCGCAATAGCCATCATAGCCTTTGCATCTTTGAATTCACCATCCCATATACCTCCTAAAATTTTAAATACATTCTTGTTTTCTTTTGAGAACTCAAAAGCTTCGCGAGCTGGAGAGAGTAAGTCCTTTCCCCAAACTACAGCTAGCTCATCAGTGATAGCAGGCATTTCGCCTGTTATCTTTGCGGCATCTACTGCACGCTCCCAAAGAGATTTCTTTACAACAGTGTAATGAAGTCCATTAGCAAAAAGTTTCTTTCTTAGAATATCCTGTTTTGACACAGGTAGTCCTTTGTATGACACATACACTGCACTGTCTGAATTCTTCAAAGCCTCAGCGTATTTGTCTACTAGTTCAACTTTTTTTGATTTTGCTAATGCCATAATGATAATTGCGACGTACACCAAACTGACTCGTCGCATTGCCTCCGGAGGTATTATGTAAAGCATTTTACTGCCTTACTCCCCCTTCTTTGGTGTATGGGTCATATAATAACATATTTTTAGGGAAATGGAAATACAACAAAACCCCGCCTTGCGGCGGGGTTTTGTTTATCTAACAGTTACCTGTCAAATCACGAACTTGGATTACTAGAGAGTTTACCTAAGTTATATTTTTATGTATAAGTTAGGCTAGCGCAGAACTAGTTAGTCTTTGTTTGTGAATTTGTAGGATATCCGTAGATAGATGTACCAGTGTTGTTTGATGAACCACCAGCAACATCATTCCATAGGAAGTTAGCTTTAGCTCCAAGTTGGAATGTAGCTGATTGTGTTCCAGCAGCACCTGTTACACCTGTAAATGTTGCGTAAACAGTGAATGTCTCAGATGTACCCTTTGTAAGAGTGCGAGCTGTTGAGAATACAATGTTTTGCGCACCACCGTTAACACCTGATGTGTTAGTGATAATAGCAGTACCTGCTGAATCACGTAACTCAACTGAACCAGCTGTGATTGCTCCAGCGCCAGCTACAGTTGTATTAACAGGAATTTGTTTTAACTCAAGATCTCCAGAAGCATCTGCTGAGATAGTAAGTGTACCAATTTGCATTGTTCCATTACCAAATCCTGTAGATGTCATAGAAGTCACTGCTAGAGTTGGTTTTGAAGCAACTAGAACATGTGAAGCTGTGATTGCTGAAGGAGTTATAACAGTAGCACCGATACCGTTCTCATAAGTCAAACTTGTGATTTGAGCTGTAACAACGGCTGTTGATGAACCTGTACATCCAGAACCTACACCTGTTGTTGCACAGATAAGGTTAACTGTCATAGGTATGTTGATACCAGAGTTGTCTCCTGGAACTAAAATGTTAAGACCTGTAAGCTCTGCTGTTGTAGCTGTTGTAGGAGATTGAACTGGACCACCATTTACAGACACTCCAGAAATTGTGTTAGCTGGGAATGTTACTGTCATCTTTGTAACTGTAGAACCGATACCATTTGAAGACTTTACATTGAAGTTTCCAATTGCAAAGTTATTTGTACCAGCTATTACATACTGCGCAACTGGTGATGAACCAGGTACGAATGTAACTTGTCCTGTACCGATAGTTCCAACACCACCTGTTGTTGTAACACCAGCAACTAGTGCTGTGTTAGCAGAAAGGTTTGATGTTGCTCCACGGTATGTAACCTGCATTGAAGGAGTCGCTGTGTATGTTGAAGCTCCAGCTTGGAAGTCAGCATAAACATCGAGAACCTTTGTTGTGTTTACAGGAACATTGATAGTAGCTGAGAAGTTGTTTACTCCATTAACTGGATTGTTAATTGAAGTTCCAACTAGATTTGAACCATCTTTTACAGTTAGATTAGTAAGCTGGCTAGCTCCAATCATTGTACCTGCCATAGTGACAGCTACATTATTGATAACTGAACCCTCTGCTGATCCTGTTTGGAATGAGAACGAACCAATCTTAACTGTTGTGTTTGGAGCTTTTGTAGAAGCACCGAATCCAACAGCTGAAGAGAATGAAACGTTAGTAGAAGCAATAGTTAGTAGCTGACCTGATTGTGTAGGTGAGTTAGTTAAGTTGCTTGAACTGATTCCTTGAACATTATTTGTACCAGATTGTAAGTTGAACGCTACATTTCCTGCTGTATAAGCTGTACTTGTAGAAGACATAACATCTCCACGAATCTCAACTATTACAGTAGCACCTGACTGGATCAATAGGTTTGTTCCAAGGTTATTAAATGTAAGAGCTACACCATTAGTAGCAGTTTGGTTTGAACCAACCTGACCACCGTTTACATATAGACCAACATTAGCTAAGTTATTGTTAGCTGGTGTTGTTCCTGTAATAGCAGGCATAAATGAAAGTGTGCTGATTTTTACATCTTCACCATTTGAAGTGAATTTGAAAGCAGCCATTTTAACATTTGATGCTCCACCAATAAGGTTTGTAGAGTTGCTGAATGATGTGTCCTGAGTAACAGTAAGAGTTCCTGTTAGGACTGTGACAACACCTCCGGCTAGATTAACAGCGTTTGATCCACTGTTTGTAGTTACTGTTACGAAAGCACCAGCAACTTGTGAATCCTCAACCATGATATCTGAAGCTTGCTCCATAACCATGTAGAAAGTACGATTAGCACCACCAACAATATCTCCACGAACCTCAATTAGGTGTGACCCTGTGATGAGTGATAGAGGAGCTGATGCAAGTGAGAAACTAACATATCCAGAAGCGTCAACCATTCCTGACGATACTTGAGTACCATCAACGATCAGTCTAACGTTTGCTAGAGAGTTTGTAGGAGCTGATCCAACCATCTTTAGAGTTAGACCGTGTAACTTACCAATACGAGTTGAAACGTTCAATGAACGTGACCAAACAGTTTGGTTAACTGTTCCAGCGTTGATTGATGTCAATGCAGGAGAAGCTGTGTTTCCTGTAGGGAAATCAGCAGTTAGCAATGTTACGTTAGCAACAGGAAGTTGAGTTCCCATTACATTTGTAGTTGCCATTGATGAACCCATAACAGTGTAACCAACTAGAGTAACTCCAACTGATTGTCCTGATACACCAGCTTTGATGTCTGAACGAACAGTAAGAGTCTTTGAACCCATAACAGTGAAGAGTCCTGATGTTGAGCCAAAGTTGATTGATCCGTCAGTAGATACTGAAGCAGGACCAGCGATACGCATACCATTGTCAAATAGATATACATTTGAAAGTGTATCGTTAGATGACACTCCTGAACGCATAAGTTTAACGTTAGTTACTGTACCGTTACCAGTGAATGAGAAATCAGCAAGTCTAGCTGTAGCTTGACCAGCAACTAATACATTAGTTGGTTGGTTAGCTGAAAGCATTACAGATACATTACCACTTGTTGTTGGTGTTGTAGGTGTAGTTGGAACTGTTGATCCATTACAGATTTGGTTAAGCATTGCTCTTGTTAGAGAGAACACATTACCGTTACCAGCTGTTAGACCAGCTGGAGTTAACACATCTGACATGTGTAGGTTTTGGAACTTGATAACAGCGGCCTTTGTAGCAGCACCGAAGTAATCAGTCTCCATTCCTACTGATCCTGCTCCTGAAGCAGCAACCATAGTCTGAGGATAACCATTTAGAACTTTTTGTAAATTACGTACCTCTGCGTTACGCATACCTGCTTTAAGGTTTGCTGTAAACACATAGTTACAAGATTGGACTGGAAGGTTTAGTGCAGCTGAAGCTGTTGAAGCAGCAGCTAGCGTGATACCAACCATAGTGGCCAATGCCACAACACGTGTTGAGACTTTAGTCATATAAAATGTACTTAAAGTTTATACTATACTACCGTCGTAATACAGTCGCGAGCGGTTAGTGACAACTCGACATTGTCGGAATGCTCGCAGTTTTGTTTTGTTAAAATTGATCGCTCAAATCTAGCACAGGGCTAAATTAAGCTTTTAATAAAACTTTATAAGATTTCTGCGCTATTTATTTGTCAACGATCAATTTTGCTTGAAGGCCACCCCACTTAAGAAGGGTGGAGCGCCTTGCAACACATTATATCCTTTTTATCAATATTTGCAACATGTTTTTGCATATTACAAATAAATAAATGTGGATAGCGTTGCTAACCTGTATAACACCTGTCTGTGTATATTTGTGACAAAAGCAGGCGATAAAATAGAATCTGGTCCAAAATCTAGCCAAAATGAGCTAATTTGGCACCTATCTTTTTAAGATATATTTACTCCACCTCTTCTCTCCCACTCTCTCAACTGAGCCATCATCAACCAACGCATTGAGCTCGCGTTGTATTGTTTTCTCGCTACAACCCAAAACATGCATTGATATGTCCTTTATACTCACAGGGGCTCTCGAGAGAGTTTTTAATATCTCTTGGCGGCGACTAGACTGTCTCTTATCGTCTGAAACGTTACGGACATTGTTGTGATTTGCCATCTTGTCCTTTTTAATATTGTCACCCGATGTTGCTGCTAAGTGGCGCAGCGGAGCATCTATTTTTGTCTCTATCTTTGCAACATTATACATGTGTGTCTCTGAAGACTCCTCGCCGATAATGTCTTTTATTTGTGACTCCTGTGCTGTGTGTGGTTGTCTCTTAGAATATACAGCTTGGAACCCTGATCTAAATGTTCCTACGACATTCTCTGACATGTATTGTTTTGATACAGAG
Source organism: uncultured Candidatus Saccharibacteria bacterium (assembly GCA_964368915.1). Classification (GTDB taxonomy): domain Bacteria; phylum Patescibacteriota; class Minisyncoccia; order Phycocordibacterales; family UBA5272; genus JAUPVO01. Next base: position 12,064 of record CAYJDH010000007.1, on the reverse strand, counting down.
ACTGACAACAATGAGTACACGTAGTTAGAAATGTGGTCGAAAGACGTTTTATCCTTGTAAGCCGACAACAGTACTTCATAGGCCCCACTATCTATTCTATTTGCCAGCTCTGTGTCTCCTGTTTGTCTTATATGATGAGAAACAAATAGTAAAGCCTTCACAACTTTGTCCAAACGGACAGCGTCCAGAACAAAAGCGTTCTGCGTGTCTGTATTAGTATTCAAAACTGATAACATGCTGGCATTCTCACTTATTTAAACTGTCCTGTCAAATTGACATTTGTCTTATTAAGAGTCTTTTACAAATCTGTTTGTCTTTTATAAAGGACAAGCAGAAATATACTAATGTCCTTTTCAAAAATCCTATATTTTGTATGTATTTTTGTGTGTCTTTTAAAAACACGTGCTAAAATATTCCCTATGAGAACAAAGAAACAAATAAAGCAACGCCAAGAGTTGACGTTGTCTGTCATGGCGATACTGCTATCTATTGTTGGAGTAATTATTGGTTTTGCTAGTTTTGGATCCGGCGGAGAAGCAGGCGCCTTTTTATTCCGAGGACTGTTCACTACTATTGGTGTGCTGACATACTTATCTCCTGTTGTTTTATTCTTTGCTGCCTATCTATTGTGGACAGAGAGATTCCCGAGACTCTCCATAGCCTCAACTCTTGGCACTATACTTTTTTTGATTTCATTTGTAGGAATACTGTCATTTGTATCCAGCACTCTCTCAGGCAATCTTGGCGTATTGGTTTTTGCTTATGTTGAAAAACTTGTTGGGACCGCACCGGCTGTCATCTCTCTGCTACTCATATCATATGTGTCGTACATGATAGTATTCGAGAGACGTCACATGTTTGAGATGCCGAGCATGTTTAAAAAAGACTCTGATGAAAATGAGGACAGCGAGAACGAAGAGATAGAAGATGAGAACAAGATCTCATTTTTATCTCGCATCAAAGGTCTGTTTGCAACCAAACACGAAACTGTCACCATCGACGACATAGAGATCACCGAGATACCTGTAGAGGAGGAAACACCGAACAAGAAAACTTTACACGATGAGTTGCTTGGCGGCGAAGAGGAAGACGATGAAGAAATAGAGGAACCTAAACAAAAAGCAAAAGTGGAGGCAGTAAAGCCAGCATTCAGAATCAATACATCATTCATCATGCCGCCTGTGGATCTCCTAACTGGTGACAGTGGCAAACCAGGAGCCGGAGACACAGTTTCAAAAATGAAGTCAATAAAGGCTACCCTCGATACATTCAACATTCCTGTTGAGATGGGCAGTGTTACAGTTGGCCCAACAGTGACGCAGTTCACATTAAAGCCAGCCCAAGGGGTAAATGTAAAACGCATACTCGGCCTCAAGGATAATTTACAAATGGCATTGTCTGCTACAAATATGCATATCGAGGCCCCTATACCAGGACGCCCATTTGTAGGAGTTGAGATACCAAATGAAAAGAAACAAATGCTCGGACTACGCAACATGATAGAGCATCCAAAATTCCAAGAGAGTGGCAACCTGACAGTGGCAATAGGAAAAGACATCATCGGTAACCCAATATACGGCAACATCGAGACTATGCCACACCTTCTCATCGCCGGGGCCACACGCAGTGGTAAATCAGTAACAGTTCAGAACTTGATAATGTCACTGCTTTACAAGAACTCACCATCAGATCTAAAATTAATGATTATCGATCCAAAGCGTGTCGAGTTTACAATGTACAAAAACTTGCCTCATCTTGGAACTCCGGTTATCACCGATGCTAAAAATGCTATCAAATGTCTCAATTGGGCCATCGGAGAAATGGAGAGACGTTATACATATTTTGCAGATGAATACAGTGGTATACAAAACTTGGCAGACTATAACAAAAAGATAGTCGCTCCAGCTATTGAAAAAGCAAAGAAAAACAAAAACGTTGAGTTACCAGAAATATTGCCGTACGTTGTTATTGTTTTCGATGAGTTCAATGACTTTATGCTCAGTTATCCGAAAGAGATAACAGTCGCCATAACATCCCTAACTCAAAAAGGTCGTGCTGCTGGTGTGCATCTCATTCTCGCTACTCAGCGTCCAGATGTAAAAGTGATAACAGGAACTATCAAGGCAAACATCACCGCCCGTATAGCCCTAAAGACTTCATCATCAATAGACTCACGTACCATCATCGACCAGATTGGTGCTGAGGACCTCCTCGGTAACGGAGACATGTTATACCTAGATCCAAATCATTCTCGCCCTACTCGTATACAGGCGCCATTTGTATCATCAGAAGAAGTTCGTGCCGTTATCGACTATGTAAAGAGCGCCTATCACGGATACGAACTCGAACACATAGATATATCAAAAGCCTCTATGGCTCCAGGCGGGGCTGTGGCGTCTAGTGATCTAGATGACGAGGATGACGAGAGTGAGCCAAATGACGACGTCGAATACACAAAAGCAAAAGACTATGTCACCTCTACTGGTCGTGCCTCTGCTTCTGCCCTACAGAGCCGCTATGGTTGGGGATATCCAAAGGCCAACAAATTCATTATGATGATGGAAAGATTTGGGGTTGTCAGCAGTCTGCAAAACAACAAACGTGAAGTCCTTGTAAAATCAGACCCTGCGAGTCAAGATATAGATGAATAAAAAAATCAAAAACTATATATTGTTCTCACTTTCTGTGATTATTATTTGTTACTCGTTGTTTAGACTTTACCCCATACTTCGTGGCCCGACAATAGAGATAATCAGCCCTAAATATGGTGAGGCTGTGTCTACTTCTACCTTTGAAATGATAGGAATAGTCAAGCGCGCAAAGGAGGTAAAGATAGAAGACAGACAAATCTTGATAGACCAGGAGGGCAATTTTAGGCAGAATTTTGTCTTTGTTTATCCTTATACTATACTCAATATATCGGCGACAGACTCATGGGGCCGCACAGTTAACAAACAATTATTGGTTACACCAAAAGAATAGTATAAACAACAAACTAGAGCCGGAAGAAAGTTTTTGATTTGATAAATTTTGTAGGACCCACCTGAAAGGAAGGGTAAAGAAATTTTGAAAACGAAAACTTTCTAAAGCGAATTTACAATAAATATATGGCATTAAAAAAGAAAGTGGTAAAAGAAAAAAAGACAGTTGGTGACGCTGAGGTAAAAAGCGGTACATCAGTGGATGCATTATTAAAAACTATACAAGATAAATTTGGTGAAGGCGCAATGATGAAGCTTGGCGATCAACCAAAAGTAGACATCGCAGTAGTCCCTACTGGATCTATCGGACTAGACTACGCCCTCGGCGTTGGGGGTCTACCTCGTGGACGTATCGTTGAGATTTACGGACCTGAGTCATCTGGAAAGACAACCCTCACCCTACACGTCATCGCAGAGGCTCAGAAGCAAGGAGGACTGTGTGCTTTCATCGATGCTGAGCATGCTATGGATCCAGAGTATGCAAAGAAATTAGGAGTGAACATTAACGAGCTGTTGATCTCTCAACCAGACAATGGTGAGCAAGCTCTCGAGATAGCAGAGTCTATAGTTCGTAGTGGAAAAGTTGATGTACTAGTCATAGACTCGGTAGCAGCTCTCACTCCTCGCGATGAGATAGAGGGTGACATGGGGGCGCATCACGTTGGAAAGCAGGCCCGCCTCATGAGTCAGGCACTACGTAAATTGACAGCTATTGCTAGCAAGTCAAAAACAGTTATCATTTTCATCAATCAGATACGTATGCAAATCGGTGT
>CAYJDH010000007.1:0-8210 GCA_964368915.1 uncultured Candidatus Saccharibacteria bacterium | reverse complement strand
TAGTTTTAAAATAAAAAGCCGTCCCGAAGGGCGGCTTTTTTGATGGCGCAAAGACGTGATCAAGATGGGAACTTGTTATGCACCCAAGTTGTCCACTTGTTACCGATCTCACGAACGATATCGGCTGTCGAGGGAGTAACGATGCCAGGGCCTTCGCTCGTATCAAAACAGAGGTCCCACTTTTCACTTGGGTCTGGGAACTGATCCTTGAAAGTTTTGATGCCGTACGCACGTTGATAGCGCTCAAGGTCGAATGCATTACGTTCAGAGTTTTTCCTTAGCGCATCTTCGAAGGTCATCGACTGTCCTCTTCTGGCGGCACGATCAACAACCCTCTTTGCTGCAGTGTTCTCGTCGCAGTCCATGTAAACACGGAAAGCATTCGGCAGGAAACGTGCCAAACGACAATCCACAACCACGTGAGTCTGATTGCGCCCGACATGTTGAAGCTCTTCGTCTACACGCTGATCAATAGTTGGATCACTTTTCGCCTTTTTTGCGAACTCAGTAGCAGCGCTATCTGGACCAAGTTGCGGATATTCCTCGATCGCCCATTGACGAAAAATAGAGGAGGCCGAATAAAGTATCCAGGTGCCCGGATGGCATATTGCATTGAAACTATCAACCAGACATTCTGCCGTAGTTGATGTGCCACTACCGATGCGGCCAGAAATGGCAAATTGGAAACCCGCTGTGAACGGTGGTCTTTCCATGTTTTTCGCTCCTTTCAATGAGCAAGGTTAAGTTAGATACGTAACGTTTGTGACTGGTACCAAGCCTACCCCACTTTGGCAAAAGAGTCAAAAATATGTTAGAATTTTGTGATTATGGCAGTATTAGATTATTCAGAGATCAAAGTTAGAAAAGTTATTATTTTTAAAGGTGAACCTTATGAGATACTCGAGTCCCATGTAGCTCGTACCAATCAACGCAAGCCTCAAAATCAGGTTAAAATGCGTCATTTGAAAAGCGGTAAGGTCATATCAGAAAGTTTCCACGCGGCTGAGACTGTAGAGGAGGCGGACGTATCTCGTGGTGAGGCAAAGTTCCTATACTCTGCAAAAGGTGAGTATTGGTTCTGTGATCCACGCGATCCAAAAAATAGATATCAGATATCTCCAGAGATACTTGGAAATGGTACAAAGTTTTTAAAAACTGACACTATCGTTGAGACTAGCATATGGACAAATGATGACGATGAGGAAGTTTTAATAGGTATCAAAATGCCTGTGAAGATGACCCTAGAGGTCAAGGATGCACCACCGAGCACAAAGGGTGATACACAGTCAGGCGGTGGAAAGATGGTGACACTAGAGACTGGGGCCACAGTGACAGTTCCACTATTCATCAATACTGGTGACATGTTGGTTATCAATACTGAGACTGGTGAGTACGTAGAGAGAGCTAAATAAACAAAAAAATAAAAGTACTCTTGATGAATTTCGTAGGACCCACCTGAAAGGAAGGGTAAAGAAATTTTGAAAGGGTACTTTTATTTTGTGTAAATTATAATTGATACTTTGACAATATCTCACCCTCCACCTCTTCGCGTGGGCGTCCGTATTTCATATAGCTGAGGTCACGCAAATCTTTTAGCTTTGTCTTGTCACCATTTGGTGTTGGATATGTTGACATGCTAAATGGTTTTTGAGGTTTGTTTTGGCTGAGTAACTTAAGGTAGCAATTATAATTTTCAACACGCATCAAGTCACTCGCAGTAAATGTCGGGGCAAATTGCTTTTCCAAATATCCTGCATCGTCCGGACCAACACGGAACACAGCCATTGACCCGACATTCCCAAACACTGCCCCCTTGATATCCTCTGGCAATTGCGCGATGTATTGATGAGCCAAGTTGAGCGACAGTCTGTATTTACGAGCCTCAGAAAGTATCGCCGCAATAGACGGAGTAGTAACATTTTGGAACTCATCAATGTATAGATAAAAATCAGGCCTCTCTTGCGAGTCTACACGAGCCAGTGCGGCTTGTAAGAATTTACCCACAAGTATGAGACCGATGAGATAGGCATTAATATCACCCAGTCTACCTTTTGAAAGATTAACCAAGAATATTTTCTTCTGGTCCATTATCTCACGTATGTTGAACGCTGACTTTTCTTGAGCGATGATTGGCCTCATGATGTCATTAGACAAAAAGTTGTCGAATTTAGAATTGATATATGGTACCCAATTAGACAGTCCCTGCTCGCCTGTTGTCGCCTCGGCATTTTTCCAAAATTGTATTATGAGAGGGTTCTTGCATTTCGACAACTTGTAATCACGAAAGTCCTTGTCAGAGAGGACGCGAGATATTTCGAGTATTGTGTTACCACTTTCTGGATGCTCCATCACTAAGAGTGCTGAGTTACGGAAATATTGCTCAAATCCTGGACCGCCGGCAGTCTTCATATCAAATAGCTTGTTAAAAATACTGAGCATTTCATTCACCACAAATGTTTTCGTTTCTGGTCTCTCTCTGTCATACTCCATCATATTTAGCCCCATTGGTCTCTCGGTATGACTCGGATCAAAATACACCACGTCATCATATCTCTCAGGAGGAATGCAGGCCATTATGTCCTCGAGATCCGATCCATGGGGATCAATAAAGCAGCAGCCCTTGCCCTCCAATATATCTTGGACTATCATATTTTTGAGTATTGTCGTTTTACCTGTTCCGGTCTGACCTATTACATACATATGGCGCATCCTATCCTCATCCTGCATGTATATTTTTGTATTTGTTGATCTATAGCTATTCATGCCGAGCAATGTACCAGATTGAGGCAAATCAAGTGGGGCTGGGGCTATACTCATAGTGGCTGTTTTCATTTGAGTAAAGTCCTTCACATAGCTTGGCACATGATACAGAGTTGCTAGTTCTGAGAAATTGAGCGGTATAGCTATGTCATCGTTCCAAATTCTGTATGTAAAATTATGAGTCAGCTGCGTCAGGTGTTTACCATCTATATCTCGCCACTTGATACTATTGCCATTCACATCTGTGTACTGCATAAAGCTAGCCTTCATGTCTGAGAGTATAATGTTAGCCCTATCTTTGTCTTTTGCACTAGCTATCAATATTATATTTGTATCGACTATGGTACTCGAGAGTTTGCTGGCTATGCCTTTTTCATATTCATTATCTAAATGCTTTTTCTTATCCTCGTCACTCACTTCTATCGGTTTACCTTCAGCATCTTTTTGATTTTTCTCAGCTAGGAACATACGCTTCCAAAAAGACTGCCTCTTTAGAGCCGTCTCAAAATTGTCTCCGTTTTGCATACTCTCTAGTATCTTTGAAAATCTAGAACGCAACTTGTCACCGGCAGGCTTTACCAGGATTTGCATAGCCGCACCCTCTCCTTGTTTTTGGAGTTTTGTAAATGCATTCATTATTACGCTTATTGGGTCCCCCTCCAAATCTTTATATGTTTTAAATGGTATCACCGAGTCCTGCGACTCCTCTGCTGTCGTCCCAACATTATAACCAGACTGATGAAAAACATTATAATCACGACTGTGTGGTCGAACTTCTATGCCTGGGAAATATCCCTGTAATGTCTTTTCAAGTATGGCCTCAACATGAACAGGTACTGCTATATACATAGTCACATCGTTTTCACCATTAGCAATAGCTATCTCGAGAGAGTAATAATCATTCTCCTTGTTATCCGTGTCACGAGCTATGGATTGCAAGGCTGCATACATTTGCTCCATTAGGGCTATGGTGTGTTTTGCGTCTTGTTTTGCGTTTTCATCATGATGAGGTGGCACTATTTCAAAAAGTTTTAAATGTAAAGCCTTCCATTCCGCCTTTGATATTTTATTTTCATCATTATCATACCCCGATAATAGATACTGCACCAAGAACGCATGGAATCCATCCTCGAGCGCTGGTGATTTGGTTTGCGCAGCTACCTCCATTGCAAATCTAACACCTTTTTCAAACATTATCGCAGCCAACTCTACAACATGTTTATCTTCGGTCATACCTGTTATAGCTTGTACTTTTGTAGCTATTTGTCTCAGGTGTAAATCTCTCTCATTGTTAATATTTGCAAAATTTTCTACTGGTCTGTCCACGTGATCCCGCAAAGCTGACACAGCGTGCTCCTCCTGTGTAAACTTTCTAGGCATATTTTCTGAAGCGGTAGTCTTTTCTTGTATTTGTTTGCGTAAATAGTCTATCTCGTCTTGAGGCGTATTAAAAAGCACCCCCACTTCAGCAACACTCTTTGTCTCTATGCTAGGACTAAACATAATACAATTGTATCATGAGTTAGATTTTAAAAATTAAAAATTCTTAACAATAAATTAACAACTGAGTATCTCTCCACCTTTTTCTGTTATCAGCACTGTGTGTTCAAAATGCGCGCTGCGTTTCCCATCAGATGTGACAAAAGTATATCCGTCATCCAACATATCCACCTCGTCAGTGCCGAGATTGACCATAGGCTCAATAGCTATCACCATGCCAGCTTTTAATTTGATGCCTTTTTCTCCTGTGTCAAAATTTGGAACATATGGCTCCTCATGCACAGCATACCCCACACCATGCCCACACAGCTCTTTTACTATGCCGTATTTCTTTGGTATTGCCCCCTCTATGGCTAGAGAAATATCACGTATGTGATTGCCAGCTTTTGCGGCGTGTATCCCGGCCATCATCGCTTTTTTCGTCACCTCCATCAACTCTTTTTCTGCGTCCGTTATATCACCACATGCCACAGTAACAGCGTGGTCACTGATCATGCTCTCATGCTTGATACCACCATCTAATGAGACGATATCTCCATCTTGTAACACTCTGTCATGAGACGGTATGCCATGCACCACCTCTTCGTTTACGCTGATACATATACTAGCTGGATATGGATACTCTGCACCAAATGGCTGGTAGTTTAAAAATGCTGGCGTGTCTCCCTCGTTTGCGGTTATAAGTTTGTATGCGAGATCATTCAAATACCCAGTAGTCACTCCTGGCTTTACCTCTTTTGCTACCGCACGCATGACCTCTGCCAGTCTGTGTGCACTAACTCTTAACTTCTTTATATCTTCCGGTGTCTTTACTGTTGCTGGCATTATAATTTTCTAATTTATTTCAGCTTTTCCAATATCTCTTTTTGTACATCTTCGATAGTTTGCATACCGTTAATAGTTAAAAGATTATACTTTGAATTGCTTTTATAATACTCTACTATAGGCAGCACCTCTGAGTCAAACCAGCTCAACCTACTCTCTATTCCTGTTTTCATATCGTCAGCTCTACCTCTAGTCATCAATCTATCAGACGCCCAATCCTTATTGACATCTATATATATCACGACTATATTTTTATAGCCGTAAAAGTCTAATGTCTCTTCTAGTCTGTGCGCCTCTTCTATGCGTCTCGGAGATCCGTCCAGCATCACATTACTATTTTCTTTTATGTTTTTCACAAATAAATTAATCAGATTCCATGTAGCAAAAGACTCTGGACACAGCCCCCCAGCATCTATCATTTCTTTTACTTTTTTAGCAGAGTAACTATCTTGCTCGGAAAAAGACCTGAATGATTTACCTGTTGTTAGATGAACAATGTCTTTTATATTTTCTTCTGTCTCGAGATAAGCCTTTAACAATTCGGACTGAGTCCCCTTACCTGATCCAGATCTACCAATAAAAATATAAAAAGTTTTTTCCATATTTAGAAACTACCACTGTTTAAAACACAATCACCGCGAACATCTATAAATGCATTAGGATTGGCGCTCTCACAGAGAGTGGTACAAGATGTTGGGTAGTCTAATTTGTATACTTCGCTACCAATCTTGCACTCTGCGTTTAATGCATTGAATGTGGACCTACTACCAGACCTGCCGGAACTAGATCCTTCACTTGTTCCAGCTGGGCAATTTGATAGACCTGCCAATACTGTTGCAGGTGGGATTACAGTACTAGATGACCCGAGATAATATCCTCCAGCAGCATTTGGCGGGAAGTTCTTATACACCAAAGTAGTACTAACTGTACCGTATTGAGCTCCAGATATATTTATAGAGCATGAGCCATTTGATATAGTCCTAGCTCCTGTAAATTGAGCTGTTGGGGCATTAACTCCGACTAACCTGTTATCAAACCTAACATACACTCTAGCTGTACCATTTGCATAAGCAGGATAACTCGGTGAATCTTGTGCAGGGGCAGATCCTGACCCCCAAAGTAAAGTGATATACCATTTGCCTGGTTTTACTTTTACTTGCCCTGGCTGATTACCAGAATAGTTAGTGTTAGAGATAGACCCCTGTGACCCACTGGTACCCCCTTGGAATTTGTATACATTTGTAGAAGTTCTCGGACACGGTGTATCACTGATAAATGTATATATAGGAGTCCTGTCACTAGATGACAAACCGACCGCACCAAAGTTTCCTTCATATGTAGAACCATTTGGTATATCTATCGGATACACCTCTAGACCAGCATTGAGTTGGCGTGTATAGTCTTTTATCTCATTTATGGTTAGGGTTGGTTTCATTTGCGCATTAGCGCAAAGTGTATTCCAGTTAAGATTTTCATCCCTTAAAAAAGATCGGGGGTCAGTCAGCACACTATCCATATTAGCAGCACCTAAATTATAAGTATCATTCCCAACCAAAACTATACTCGGACCTGTAGCTGCTGGGGAAGATACAGTTGCTGGTGGTAGGGAGTTGCTGGAAACTGGTAAACCTGCCCAGCTTTTTATCAAATCAAATATGCTCGGGTTAATAATGTCATCCACAGTCAAATCTTTTGGTATAGCAACACCGAGATCGTTGTAGCCAGTTGTAGATTTTTTCAAACTAAATGTGTTTATATTATTGAGAATAACACCTCCGGAAGTTTTTAATATGTCATTAGTATCTACTATATTATTGGTCTGCACACCACCAACCCACTCAACAACCTTGTGACATGTAGTATTGCGGTTTGGATTAGCCAAATTGCGATCTGCACAGTTATCAAGATACTGGAATGTTATATACCATGTTCCGGTTGTTAAATTGAAAACTCCAGCACGAGAATCATTGATGCTGAATGTCGCAGAGGATGAATTAGATCCTAAATATTTTGTAGCCTGTGTACCATCGGCATATTTGTATCTGGCGATATCTGCCGCACTCGGCTGCCAACCTATAGGCATACCTAACCATTGTGTATTTGCACCAAAATTACACTTTGCTTTCGATACTACAGCCCTAACAAAAGCCCTGGATGCAAGTGAGTCACTGTAATTCATCACCACCAGCTGTCCACCTTTTGTTGTGTCTGTAGACCTGACATTGATCTTTACTATAAATGAGTCATTATTACCCCAATTTGGCTTGTAATCCTGAGTTACAAATTTTTTATATGTGTCGTTAGAGTTTAAGGTATAGTTCACAGCATTACCTTCACAATAATTCTCAGTTTCATTAGATAGACCACCTAGTGACTTTGGAATATTCGGTATATATGGAGGTGTCTGATCTGCTGGTCCTGATATAATTCCTGATTTTGGTATATCTGTCCCACCGGTGAGAGATCCTACAGCGTTAGTGACATCGCCGACTCTATCTCCTAAATTCCCCTGCATTAGCCCGCCAGCCACTTGTCCAGCCAAGAACCCCCCAACACCTCCGAGAGCAGCAGACAAGCCAGCGCCTGCCGCAGTAGCAGATAGACCTTCAGGTGAGGCAACATTGGAACCAAAACTATAACCAAAACTTGTTATAGCATTACCGATACCTTCTAATCCGAGTGAGAATGCGGCTCCAGCTAATGTATTTGTAATACTAAAAGCCACATTAGCAACATAGCCAGCAATAGTAGACAGTATCCCCTCGCCATCTCCTTCTCCAGAGTCTCCGCCGTCAACGTCTCCCTCTATATTAAAATTAGTCTGCAGAAAATTTGTATTGGTTATGTCCTCACCATATCTTCCTGATCCGCCAGTTGGTGTAGGAGCGCTCAATTGTGCGTGGGCAGTGAATTGATTTAAGGCAACAGGATTAATAAAAAATAAATTAAAGGCAAATAATACTGCTAAGACTTTTTTCATAGATAAACACAGTATAACAAAAGCCGCCCCTCCGGGGCGGCTTTTGTACACTTTTATCTAAAAAATGAGATCTAGTTCTCGTTTATTTTCCCCCTCGTCCTTGGCCCCACCACTCCCCACCCTGTTCCCACCTCTGTTCCTTGGC